>NZ_MUEZ01000021.1:0-59562 GCF_001996015.1 Salinivibrio sp. ML198 | reverse complement strand
CACCAAGTTCGAGTCAGAAGTATACGTACTGGGCAAAGACGAAGGTGGCCGTCATACGCCGTTCTTCAAAGGCTATCGTCCACAGTTCTACTTCCGTACGACTGACGTAACCGGTACTATCGAGCTGCCAGAAGGCGTTGAGATGGTAATGCCTGGTGACAACATCAAGATGGTTGTTACGCTCATCGCACCTATCGCGATGGACGAAGGCCTACGTTTCGCTATCCGTGAAGGTGGCCGTACTGTAGGCGCTGGTGTTGTTGCTAACATCATTGAATAATGATTTGACGAAACACTAGTAAAAAGGGCATCATTTGATGCCCTTTTTCTGCGTTTGACGCTCCTATTGGTGTGAATTTAGCCAGCAGTCGTTAGCAAGCGCAGAGTTTAGTGATCGTATCGTGCTTGATTGAGACGTTATGGTCACCATGCGCCTTTGCCAAACACTGATTGTGGATGGCTGAAAAGGCACTGCCGTCTATGTAGACTTGTTACAGGTAGAATGTATGAAAGCGAACGCTGAGACCCAATCCGGTTCGATGGACATCCTTAAATGGGGTGTTGTTTTTGTCCTATTGGCCGCAGCCGTGATAGGGAATAGCCTGTACAGTGACGTGTCTGTGGTAGTGCGAGCTGCTGCCGTGGTGGTATTGGTTGCCGCTGCCGGTGGTGTCGCTGCACTCACGATGAAAGGAAAAGCTGCGATCACGTTTGCACGCGAATCGCGTATGGAAGTGCGTAAAGTGATTTGGCCAACCCGCCAAGAGACTTTACAGACTTCTCTCATCGTTCTGGCTGTTACTGTTGTTATGGCGCTCATCTTGTGGGGCGTTGACGGAATCATGGTCCGTCTAGTCCGCCTAATCACTGGCGTGTGAGGTAAAAGTACATGAGCGAAGCTCCCAAAAAACGTTGGTATGTGGTCCAGGCTTTCTCTGGTTTTGAAAGCCGTGTTGCGCAGTCACTGCGCGAACATATCAAAATGCACGAAATGGAAGACTATTTCGGGGAAGTCTTGGTGCCAACCGAAGAAGTGGTTGAAATGCGCCAGGGACAACGTCGCAAGAGCGAGCGTAAATTCTTCCCAGGTTATGTGCTCGTCCAAATGGTGATGAACGATGAATCTTGGCACTTGGTACGTGGTGTGCCACGTGTGATGGGTTTCATTGGTGGCACCTCAGATCGCCCAGCACCTATTTCTGATAAAGAAGCGGACTCTATTCTCAATCGCTTAGAAAAAGCGAGCGAGTCTCCGGTTCATAAAACCGTGTTTGAAGCGGGCGAAGTGGTGCGTGTGACCGAAGGACCGTTTGCAGACTTTAATGGTGTCGTAGAGCAAGTTGACTACGATAAGAACCGCCTTAAAGTCTCGGTGTCTATATTCGGCCGTGCGACCCCTGTTGAGCTGGAATTCGGTCAGGTAGAAAAAACCTGATCAAAAAAGCACCGCTAATGGTTGGCAAGGGCGCGAAATTTGACTATAATTTCGCGCCCTTTTGTTAAACGGGGAGTTTATCGCAAGATAGACGTTAGTACCCAAAATAAGGTAATTGAATAATGGCAAAGAAAGTAGAAGCTTACATCAAGCTGCAAGTTGCAGCGGGTGCAGCTAACCCATCGCCACCGGTTGGTCCTGCTCTGGGTCAACACGGTGTGAACATCATGGAGTTCTGTAAAGCGTTTAACGCGAAGACCGAATCTATCGAGAAAGGTCTACCAACTCCAGTTGTTATCACTGTATACAGTGACCGTTCTTTCACCTTCGTAACCAAGACTCCGCCAGCCGCGATTCTTCTTAAGAAAGCAGCAGGCGTGAAATCTGGTTCAGGTCGTCCGAACACTGAAAAAGTGGGTACCGTGACTGACGCGCAGATCCAAGAGATCGCAGAAACCAAAGCGGCAGACATGACCGGTGCGGACATCGAAGCGATGAAACGCTCCATTGCGGGTACTGCCCGTTCAATGGGCCTGAACGTAGAGGGTTAAGACAATGGCTAAAATGACTAAGCGCATGCGCGTAATCCGCGAAAAAGTTGATGTGACCAAAGAGTACGACATCAACGAAGCCGTTGCTCTACTGAAGGAACTGGCGACTGCAAAATTCGTTGAAAGTGTTGATGTTTCTGTCAACCTTGGCATCGATGCTCGTAAATCAGACCAAAACGTTCGTGGCGCGACTGTACTGCCTAACGGTACAGGCCGTGACATCCGTGTTGCTGTGTTCACACAAGGTGCGAACGCTGACGCGGCGAAAGAAGCGGGTGCTGATATCGTAGGTATGGAAGATCTTGCTGAGCAAGTGAAGAAAGGCGAAATGAACTTTGACGTCGTCGTCGCTTCACCAGACGCAATGCGCGTTGTTGGCCAGCTAGGTACCATCCTAGGCCCACGTGGCCTGATGCCAAACCCGAAAGTGGGTACTGTCACGCCTAACGTTGCTGAAGCGGTTAAAAACGCGAAAGCAGGTCAGGTTCGTTACCGTAACGACAAGAACGGCATCGTTCATACCACCATCGGTAAAGTTGACTTTGACGCAGACAGCCTGAAAGAAAACCTGGAAGCGCTGTTGGTGGCACTGAAGAAGGCGAAGCCAACTTCAGCTAAAGGTACTTACATCAAGAAAGTTAGCCTTTCAACAACCATGGGTGCTGGTGTTTCTCTAGACCAGAACTCTTTGGAAGCAAGCGTTAACTAATTGCGACAAGCGAGTGAGTAGTTTATACTCTCTCGCTTGACAATTTTATGGCTGAGTTTGCCACGGCAAACTTCGTCCAAGACCGTAGGCGTTCATTACGAACTTAATATTTCCTACGTAGACGGTGCCAGAACATGATAGATTTCTCGTCTTTCTTGGATCTGCACCGTACAAGCTCTCTCTGCAAGGCTGTAGAGAGTGGTGTTAAACAATCCAGGAGCAAATCCAAATGGCTTTAAACCTTCAAGACAAAAAAGCAATTGTTGCTGAAGTCAACGAAGCTGCCAGTGGAGCCCTGTCTGCAGTAGTTGCTGATTCTCGCGGTGTTGCCGTTGACGCAATGACTTCTCTACGTAAACAAGCGCGTGAAGCGGGCGTTTACATGAAAGTTGTGCGTAACACACTGGCTCGCCGTGCAGTTGAAGGCACTGAGTATGAGTGTCTGCAAGACACTTTTGTTGGCCCAACTCTGATTGCGTTTTCTAACGAGCACCCAGGTGCCGCTGCGCGTCTTTTCAAAGACTTCGCAAAAGAAAACAAAGAGTTTGAGGTTAAATCTGCTGCATTCGAAGGCGCGATCACTGACCCAGAGGTACTGGCGACACTGCCAACGTACGACGAAGCAATTGCACGCCTAATGATGGGCTTGAAAGAAGCTTCTGCCGGCAAGCTGGTTCGTACTATCGCCGCTGTTCGCGATCAAAAAGACGCGGCCTAATCGCCCGTTTAATTTGGTTGCTTAATCCTTTTATTGTTGACTTTAAAGAGAATTGTTATGTCTATCACTAACGAGCAAATCCTAGACGCAATTGCAGACATGTCTGTAATGCAAGTTGTTGAGCTTATCGAAGCTATGGAAGAAAAATTCGGCGTATCAGCGGCAGCAGCCGTTGTTGCTGGCGGTGCTGCTGAAGGCGGCGCGGCTGAAGAGCAAACCGAATTTGACGTTATCCTAACTGAAGCGGGTGCGAACAAAGTAGCCGTTATCAAAGCGGTACGTGGCGCAACTGGTCTAGGCCTGAAAGAAGCGAAAGCGCTTGTTGACGGCGCGCCTGCACCTCTGAAAGAAGGTGTTGAGAAAGAAGAAGCTGACGCGCTTAAAGCTCAGCTAGAAGAAGCTGGTGCTTCTGTTGAAGTTAAGTAATTTATACTTAATTTCCTAGCCTGAAAAGGCATTGGCTGGTGGCTAAAAAGCCACCGGCCTTTTTGCGCTGTAGGGCAGTAGTGAAATTTTCACCCCGTTTTATCACTGCTGACCATGCAAAAAAAATCAAAGCAAGCGCTTTGATTTTCCTACACTAAACGGTGGTTGTTTAGTCACTGTCCCTTGTACTGGACAGTTTGGGTCACTTATCAGCGAGCTGAGGAACCCTATGGTTTACTCTTATACCGAGAAAAAGCGTATCCGTAAGGATTTTGGTAAGCGTCCGCAAGTTCTGGACGTGCCATACTTGCTGTCGATCCAGCTTGAATCTTTTAAGAACTTTATCGAGCAGGATCCAGAAGGGCAATACGGTCTTGAAGCTGCCTTTCGCTCTGTCTTTCCAATTCAGAGCTACAACGGCAATTCCGAGCTGCAATACGTTAGCTATCGTCTCGGTGAGCCAGTTTTCGATGTCAAAGAATGCCAAATTCGCGGCGTAACCTATTCGGCCCCACTGCGCGTCAAACTGCGCTTGGTGATGTTTGATAAGGATGCCCCGGCTGGTACCGTTAAAGACATCAAAGAACAAGAAGTCTATATGGGCGAAATTCCGCTCATGACTGAAAATGGTACCTTTGTCATCAATGGTACTGAGAGGGTTATCGTATCCCAGCTGCACCGTAGTCCGGGCGTCTTTTTCGACAGCGATAAGGGTAAAACCCATTCCTCAGGAAAAGTGCTATATAACGCACGCGTGATCCCATACCGTGGTTCATGGTTGGATTTCGAATTCGATCCTAAGGATATCGTATACGTTCGTATCGATCGTCGTCGTAAGCTGCCAGCTTCGATTATTCTGCGTGCGCTGGAATACACCACTGAAGAGATCCTAGACCTGTTCTTCGAAAAAGTTGTTTTCGAAGTAAAAGGCAAGTCTCTGGTGATGGAACTGGTGCCTGAGCGTCTACGTGGCGAAACCGCCAGCTTTGATATCGAAGCGGACGGTAAAGTCTACGTGGAGCAGGGTCGTCGAATCACTGCACGTCATATCCGTCAGTTGACGAAAGATAACGTTGATCACATCGAAGTGCCAGTTGAGTACATTGCGGGCAAGATTTCTGCGCGTGAGTATGTCAATCAGGACACAGGTGAAGTGATTGTCTCGGCTAACCAAGAGGTCAGCCTGGAGACACTGGCGCAGTTGTCGCAAGCAGGTCACAAACGTATCGAAACCCTGTTTACCAATGACCTGGACCATGGCCCGTACATGTCCGATACCTTGCGTATCGACAACACCACGGATCGTCTCACGGCGCTAGTCGAAATCTATCGCATGATGCGTCCTGGCGAGCCGCCAACGCGTGAAGCAGCCGAGCAACTGTTTGAGAGCCTGTTCTTCTCAGATGACCGCTATGATTTATCATCTGTTGGTCGTATGAAGTTCAACAGCTCGTTGGGTCGTGACGACCTCACCGGGCCTGGCGTACTGAGCAAAGAAGACATCATCGAGGTGATGCGTAAACTTATCCATATCCGTAACGGTATTGGTGAAGTGGACGATATTGATCACCTGGGTAACCGCCGTATTCGCTCTGTGGGTGAAATGGCAGAAAACCAGTTCCGTGTTGGTTTGGTACGTGTAGAGCGTGCCGTTAAAGAGCGTTTGAGCTTGGGCGATCTCGATAACGTGATGCCACAAGACTTGATTAACGCCAAGCCTATCTCTGCGGCAGTGAAAGAGTTCTTTGGTTCTTCGCAGCTGTCACAGTTTATGGACCAAAACAACCCATTGTCTGAGGTGACGCATAAGCGTCGTATCTCTGCCTTGGGTCCAGGTGGTCTGACGCGTGAGCGCGCCGGCTTTGAAGTGCGTGACGTTCATGCGACGCACTACGGTCGTCTTTGTCCGATCGAAACACCGGAAGGGCCGAACATCGGTCTGATTAACTCACTGTCTGCGTTTGCGCGTTGCAACGCTTATGGCTTCCTCGAAACACCTTACCGGAAAGTCGTTGACGGTAAAGTGACGGATCAAATCGATTACTTATCAGCGATTGAAGAAGGTCACTACGTCATTGCGCAGGCAAACGCCGCGTTAAATGAAGATGGCTCATTCACTGACGAACTGATCACGGCCCGTAAGACAGGCGAATCAGGCTTGCACCCACGAGACCATGTCCAGTACATGGACGTTGCGACCAACCAGGTCGTATCGGTGGCTGCTTCTCTGATCCCGTTCCTCGAGCATGACGATGCGAACCGTGCCTTGATGGGCGCGAACATGCAACGTCAGGCCGTGCCAACATTGCGTGCGCAAAAGCCGCTGGTTGGTACGGGTATCGAGCGTAACGTCGCCGTTGACTCGGGTGTTACCGCGGTAGCAAAACGTGGCGGTACCATTCAGTCCGTTGACGCCTCACGTATCGTAGTGAAAGTGAATGAAGATGAACTGGTACCAGGCGAAGCCGGTATCGACATCTACAGCTTGATCAAATACACACGTTCTAACCAGAACACCTGTATTAACCAGCGTCCAACAGTGATGCCGGGCCACGAAGTGGCAAAAGGTGATGTACTGGCTGACGGCCCATCGACTGACTTGGGCGAGCTGGCACTGGGTCAGAACATGCGTATCGCGTTTATGCCGTGGAACGGTTACAACTTTGAGGATTCCATCCTTATTTCTGAGCGTGTTGCTCAGGAAGACCGTTTGACCACTATCCACATTCAAGAGCTGTCTTGTGTGGCGCGTGACACCAAGCTGGGTAGCGAAGAAATCACCGCGGATATTCCAAACGTGGGTGAAGCTGCGCTGTCTAAGCTGGATGAGTCAGGTGTTGTGTATATCGGTGCCGAAGTGAAAGGCGGCGATATCATGGTCGGCAAAGTGACGCCAAAAGGCGAAACACAACTGACACCAGAAGAGAAGCTGCTGCGTGCCATTTTCGGTGAAAAAGCGTCTGACGTGAAAGACTCGTCACTGCGTGTACCGAATGGTGTGTCTGGTACGGTTATCGATGTACAAGTCTTTACTCGCGATGGCGTAGAGAAAGACAAGCGTGCACTCGAAATCGAAGAAATGCAGTTGAAAGAAGCCAAGAAAGACCTGACCGAGGAGTTCTCTATCCTTGAAGGCGGTCTGATGGCGCGTGTTCGCACACTGCTTTCTCAAGCCGGTTATACCGACAACCAGCTCGACGGCATGGATCGTCAGACCATGTTGACGCAAACGCTGGATGATGAAGCACAGCAAACCCAGCTTGAGCAATTGGCTGAGCAATACGACGAAATCAAAGCCGACTTTGATAAGAAATTCGACACCAAGCGTCGCAAGATCACTCAAGGTGATGACCTTGCCCCAGGCGTGTTGAAGATTGTTAAAGTCTACCTTGCGGTGAAACGTCGCATTCAGCCAGGCGATAAGATGGCCGGTCGTCACGGTAACAAAGGTGTTATCTCTAAGATCAACCCGATCGAAGATATGCCTTACGACGAGTCAGGCGAGCCTGTTGACTTAGTGCTGAACCCACTGGGTGTTCCTTCGCGGATGAACATCGGTCAGATCCTAGAAACGCACTTGGGTCTGGCGGCGAAAGGTATTGGTGACAAGATCAATCGCATGCTCAAAGAGCAGCAGGAACTGGCGAAATTCCGTGAGTTCTTGCAGAAGGTCTATGATCTGGGTGAGACCCGTCAGGAAGTGGACATCAGTAAACTGACTGACGAGGAAGTTCGCACGTTGATCAATAACCTGCGTGATGGTCTGCCAACCGCGTCTCCTGTCTTTGATGGTGCGCCTGAGCCGGTTGTCAAAGAGCTATTGAAACTGGGTGATTTGCCAGAGTCAGGTCAGCTTGACCTTTACGATGGCCGCACGGGTGAGAAGTTTGAGCGTCCAGTAACCGTGGGTTACATGTACATGCTGAAACTCAACCACCTTGTTGACGATAAGATGCACGCCCGTTCAACAGGCTCTTACAGCTTGGTCACTCAGCAGCCGCTGGGTGGTAAGGCACAGTTCGGTGGTCAGCGCTTCGGTGAGATGGAAGTATGGGCACTGGAAGCATACGGTGCTGCCTATACCCTGCAAGAAATGCTCACCGTGAAGTCGGATGACGTTAATGGCCGTACCAAGATGTATAAAAACATCGTTGATGGCGACCATCGTATGGAGCCGGGCATGCCGGAATCTTTCAACGTATTGCTGAAAGAAATCCGCTCGTTGGGTATCAACATCGAGCTGGAAGACGAGTAAGCCACGCGCTACTCTCTCCGGTAAGAATATGAAGGCGCTGCCGGTCAGCGCCTTTATGGGTCAACTCCTCACAGGAGCCGATTGTGAAAGACTTACTTAAGTTTCTGAAAGCACAACATAAGACCGAAGAATTTGATTCAATCAAGATCGGTCTTGCCTCACCTGACATGATTCGTTCATGGTCGTTTGGTGAAGTGAAAAAGCCAGAAACCATTAACTACCGTACCTTTAAGCCTGAACGTGACGGTTTGTTCTGTGCACGTATCTTTGGCCCGGTCAAAGACTATGAGTGTCTTTGCGGTAAGTACAAGCGCCTCAAGCACCGCGGCGTCATTTGTGAAAAATGTGGCGTTGAAGTTACTCAGACCAAAGTACGCCGTGAGCGTATGGGTCACATTGAGCTGGCTTCTCCTGTTGCCCACATTTGGTTCCTGAAGTCGCTGCCATCGCGCATCGGCTTGCTGATGGACATGCCACTGCGTGACATCGAGCGCGTGCTCTACTTTGAGTCGTACATTGTTATTGAACCAGGCATGACCAACCTCGAGCGTGGTCAGATGATGTCTGAAGAACAATATCTAGACGCACTCGAAGAGTGGGGCGACGAATTTGACGCGCGCATGGGCGCTGAAGCAGTCAAAGCACTGCTGGCGAACATGGATCTGTCGGTTGAGACAGAACAAATGCGTGAGCAGCTCGAAGAGACCAACTCTGAGACCAAGCGTAAGAAGATCACCAAGCGTTTGAAGCTGGTTGAATCCTTCTTGCAATCAGGTAACAACCCTGAGTGGATGATCCTGACCGTGCTGCCTGTGCTGCCGCCGGATCTGCGTCCATTGGTACCGTTGGATGGTGGTCGCTTTGCGACGTCAGATCTTAACGACCTGTATCGCCGCGTGATCAACCGTAACAACCGTTTGAAGCGCCTGCTTGATCTTGCTGCCCCAGACATCATCGTGCGCAACGAAAAGCGCATGCTGCAAGAGTCTGTGGATGCTATGCTGGATAACGGCCGTCGTGGTCGTGCGATCACCGGTTCGAATAAGCGTCCGCTGAAATCGCTGGCTGACATGATCAAAGGTAAGCAGGGTCGTTTCCGTCAGAACCTGCTGGGTAAACGTGTTGATTACTCTGGCCGTTCGGTGATTACCGTGGGTCCATACTTGCGCCTGCATCAGTGTGGTCTGCCAAAGAAAATGGCACTAGAGCTGTTTAAACCGTTTATCTACGGCAAGCTTGAGACTCGTGGTCTAGCGACCACCATCAAAGCGGCCAAGAAGATGGTTGAGCGCGAAGAAGCCGTGGTATGGGATATCTTGGATGAAGTCATCCGTGAACACCCTGTCCTGCTAAACCGTGCACCAACACTTCACCGTTTGGGTATCCAAGCGTTTGAACCTGTGCTTATCGAAGGTAAGGCGATTCAGCTACACCCATTGGTGTGTGCGGCCTATAACGCCGACTTCGATGGTGACCAGATGGCGGTTCACGTACCGCTGACGCTGGAAGCCCAGCTCGAAGCGCGTGCGTTGATGATGTCAACCAACAACATTCTTTCGCCAGCATCGGGTGATCCTATCATTGTACCGTCTCAGGACGTGGTACTGGGTCTTTACTACATGACCCGTGAGAAGGTGAACGGCAAAGGCGAAGGCATGTACCTGGCAGGCCCAGGCGAAGCTGAAAAAGTTTACCGTACCGGTCATGCTGAACTGCATAGCCGTGTAAAAGTGCGCATCAAGCAAATCGATATCGATGAGATGGGTGCACGCACCGAGAAAGAAGCGCTCGTCGATACCACCGTCGGTCGTGCCATGCTGTGGACTATTGTTCCAGACGGCCTGCCCTACGAGTTGGTTAACCAGCCGCTAGGCAAAAAGCAAATCTCTAATTTGCTCAACACGTGCTACCGTAAGCTGGGTCTGAAAGATACGGTTATCTTTGCTGACCAAATCATGTACACAGGTTTTGCCTATTCCGCGCTATCGGGCACCTCTGTCGGCATCGACGATATGGTGATCCCACAAGCGAAATACGATCTGATTGAAGCGGCTGAAAGCGAAGTTGCGGAAATCCAAGAGCAATTCCAGTCGGGTCTGGTGACCGCTGGTGAGCGCTATAACAAAGTGATCGATATTTGGGCGGCGGCGAACGAGCAAGTCGCGAAAGCCATGATGGATAACCTGTCTAATGAGACAGTGATTAACCGTGACGGTGAAGAAGAGACGCAAAGCTCGTTCAACAGCGTATACATGATGGCCGATTCCGGGGCGCGTGGTTCTGCCGCACAGATCCGTCAGCTGGCGGGTATGCGTGGTCTGATGGCGAAGCCAGATGGCTCTATCATCGAAACGCCAATCACGGCGAACTTCCGCGAAGGTCTGAACGTACTGCAGTACTTTATCTCTACGCACGGTGCGCGTAAGGGTCTCGCCGATACCGCACTGAAGACAGCGAACTCAGGTTACCTGACACGTCGTCTGGTTGACGTTGCCCAAGACGTGGTGGTGACCGAAACCGATTGTGGTACCGAAGGTGGTATCCACATGATGGCGGTTATCGAAGGTGGCGACGTAAAAGAAGCCCTGCGTGAGCGTGTGCTGGGTCGTGTCGTGGCTGAAGATGTGCTTAAGCCGGGCACAGAAGAAGTGCTGGCGCCACGTAACACCCTGTTGGACGAGAAATGGTGTGACATTCTTGAGCACCACTCTGTCGACAAGGTAAAAGTGCGCTCTGTCGTGACCTGTGAAACTGACTTTGGTTGTTGTGCGAACTGTTACGGCCGTGACTTGGCACGTGGTCACTTGGTTAACCACGGCGAGTCTGTGGGTGTTATCGCCGCACAGTCTATCGGTGAGCCGGGCACACAGCTGACCATGCGTACCTTCCACATCGGTGGTGCGGCATCGCGTGCAGCAGCAGAAAACAACATCCAGGTGAAGAACAAAGGTTCTATGCACCTGCACAATGTGAAATCTGTGACCAATAGCGACGGTAAGCTAGTGATTACCTCGCGTGCGTCAGAGATGACCATTGTGGATGAGTTTGGCCGTACCAAAGAGAGCTACAAAGTCCCTTACGGTGCCATGCTGAGCAAGCAAGACGGCGAAGCCGTTGAAGCCGGCGACGTGGTGGCTAACTGGGACCCACACACCATGCCAATCATCACTGAGGTAGAAGGTAGCCTTCGCTTCGTGGATATGATTGATGGTGCGACTATGCAGCGTCAAACGGACGAGCTTACGGGTCTGTCTTCTATCGTGGTCATGGATGCCTCTGAGCGCCCATCATCCGGTAAAGACAAGCGTCCTGCGGTGAAGTTGGTGGATGCACAAGGCAACGATGTGATGGTACCTGGCACTGATATGCCAGTTCAGTACTTCTTGCCTGGTAAAGCGATCGTTCAACTGGACGACGGCGCAAGCGTTGGTATTGGTGACACCCTTGCTCGTATCCCGCAAGAAAGCGGCGGTACCAAGGATATCACTGGTGGTCTACCACGTGTTGCTGACCTGTTTGAAGCACGTAAGCCAAAAGAGCCTGCTATCTTGGCAGAGATCACAGGTACTGTTTCCTTCGGTAAAGAAACCAAAGGTAAGCGCCGCCTGATTATCACGCCAGAAGAGGGTAAAGCTTACGAAGAGATGATTCCAAAATGGCGTCAGCTCAACGTATTCGAAGGTGAAAAAGTCGAGAAAGGTGATGTGATCGCAGACGGTCCTGAATCACCACACGACATTCTGCGTTTGCGTGGCATTCACGCGGTAGCAGAATACATCACTAACGAAGTCCAAGACGTTTACCGTCTGCAGGGTGTTAAGATCAACGATAAGCACATCGAGACCATCGTGCGTCAGATGCTGCGTAAAGTGACCATTAAGTCTGCCGGTGATACGGAGTTCTTGGAAGGCGAGCAGGTGGAATACTCACGTGTGATGATTGCTAACCGTGATCTCGAAGCGGAAGGCAAGCAGCCGGCGACCTTTGGTCGTGATCTGCTGGGTATCACCAAAGCCTCGTTGGCGACTGAGTCATTCATCTCAGCGGCATCGTTCCAGGAAACCACGCGCGTGCTGACTGAAGCAGCCGTGGCAGGTAAGCGTGATGACTTGCGTGGTCTGAAAGAGAACGTGATTGTGGGTCGTCTGATCCCAGCCGGTACCGGCTTCGCGTATCACAAAGACCGTCAAGCAAAACGTGCCGAGCCAGAGCAGCCAGTAGCCCCTCAGGTCGATGCAGAGCAAGCTTCGCAAGATCTTGCTGCGCTACTGAACGCGGGTCTGAACGACGATAGCTAAGCGTGGAAGCGTTGATAACATCAACGCCCACAGCGAAATAAAAAGGCACCTCTTCGGAGGTGCCTTTTGTTTATCTGGCGTGTGGGGTTGTCAGTGACGACAGCAACAAAAAAGCCGCCTAGGTTGGCGGCGTTATACAGCTGACAGGCAGGTTGACTTACGCACCCGGTGGGTGAGCAAGGCTGTCGGCAATGACGCGAATTAGGGTATCTTCTAACTCAAAACGCTGCTCTAACCACTCGCCAATCGCAGACATATCTTGATCGAAATCCGTGGCGTCATAATCATCATCGTCGAGGTCGATCGCGCTAAATTTATCGTTGTAGTCCAACAGTGGATCGGTCGTATCGACAATACGGAAATAGAGGTTGTCGGTCTCTTTGGTGGCAGAGAAGCCTGTCGACTGCCAACGCTCCATGACCATGTTATAAATTTTGAAGTGACCGGTGGAGATGTAATCGACTAGGTAGTCACAAAAACGGTCAAGCTCGGCTTTGGTTGGCAAGGCTTGCTTCTTTTTCGCGGCCACGCCGGCCACATTGTAATACTCCACCAACAGTTGGCGACGTAGCTCGAGCCAGTAATCGATAACCTCGTCGTAACCGCTCCATTGTGCTTTGGTTCGTTCGAGTTGTCTCAGCATGATCGGTATCCTCGTGATCGATCAGCGAATGAATGGCACTATAAAAGGCCAGCTGAAAATTAACGGGCTGCTCAATCCTTTGCATCACGTTATAAAGCTAGATTGCCAGTATTCAAGTATAGCTGCAAGGCTAAGGAAGTGACCATGTCTCAGAATCAACAAGCCGTCTATGTGTGCGCGATTACCAAGGGCAAACTCTGGCTACCCAAAGGGGAGCTGCCATGTATCCCCTTGTCGCAGTTACCCTTTTCTGGCGGTGAAACCGTAACAGTCGGTGATTATCAGCACACGCCCGTCGTGGGGGTATTTAATTGTAACCCGATGCTTCCCCATGATGAGATGGCGGGTTTACGAGACTTACTTCCCTTCCTGTCAGCCGACTTATTTGCGTTAGTGGGGTGTGTGGTTCAGCTCGATTATATGCGCCAGCAGCAAGCATTCTGTGGTCGTTGTGGTCAGCGCACTGCGTTCGACGCTCAGGCGGTGGCGATGCGGTGCGCTAACTGTCAGCGTCACGATTATCCGCGTGTCTCGCCGTGTGTGATTGTGGCGGTGCGCGATGATAAGCGGTTACTACTGGCACAACATCCAAGGCATAAAACCGGGATGTATACCGTGATTGCTGGGTTCGTCGAGCCCGGAGAAACGCTCGAACAGTGTGTGGCGCGCGAGGTCGAGGAGGAGACGGGGATTCAGGTTAAAAATATCCGTTATATGGATAGCCAGCCTTGGGCGTTTCCCTCTAATTTGATGATGGGCTTTTTAGCAGAGTATGCGGGCGGTGAGTTAAAGCCTGACTACGAAGAGCTCAGTGACGCACAATGGTTTGATTGCGACGCCCTACCGCCAGTGGCGCCAAGGGGGACGATTGCCCGACGCTTGATTGAGGCCAGTTGCACCTTGGCGCAGGCATAAAAAAACCCGGCCGTAGGGGAGCCGGGGTAAGATGCGAACATATTGTCTTTCGTAGACCTATTGTCGTTATGGGTCGGTTGTAACATGCGGTTAAATGATCAGCAATCCTTTGCTGCCCCTAGGTGACAGTTTTATGATCCTGTTAACAAAGCTTGGCTTTTGTTGCTACCGCACAGTGATACAATGAGCGCCACTATTCGCACACAGGTTTAACACAATGACCGAATTAAAAAACGATCGTTATTTACGCGCCCTTTACAAGCAGTCAGTCGATTGCACCCCCGTATGGATGATGCGCCAAGCGGGTCGCTATCTACCGGAGTATCGTGAATTGCGTGCGCAAGCGGGGGATTTTTTGTCATTGTGTAAAAACGCCGAGCTGGCTTGCGAAGTCACCATGCAGCCACTGCGTCGTTTCGATTTAGATGCGGCGATCTTGTTCTCAGACATCCTCACCATTCCGGATGCGATGGGGCTCGGGCTGTACTTTGAAACAGGCGAGGGTCCCAAGTTTTCCCGCCCCATCACCTGTAAAGCCGACGTGGATAAAATTGGCATGCCTGATCCCGAAGGGGAACTGCAGTATGTGATGAATGCGGTACGTACCATCCGTCGTGAGTTAAACGGTGACGTGCCGTTAATTGGTTTTTCGGGAAGCCCGTGGACCTTGGCGACCTACATGGTGGAAGGTGGCACCTCAAAAGCCTTTACCAAAATTAAGAAGATGATGTATGCCGAGCCTCAAACTCTGCATGCCTTACTCGATAAACTCGCTGACAGCGTGACCAGTTATTTGAATGCGCAAATTAAAGCCGGCGCCCAGTCGGTTATGGTGTTTGATACCTGGGGGGGCGTGCTCACGCCACGCGACTACAACGACTTTTCTTTGCAGTATATGCAGAAAATCGTTGATGGCCTTATTCGCGAAAATGACGGTCGCCGTGTCCCTGTTACCTTGTTCACCAAAAATGCGGGGATGTGGTTAGAGCATATCGCGGCCACAGGGTGCGACGGTGTGGGACTAGACTGGACCATTAACATTGCGGATGCCAAAGCGCGAATTGGCGACAAAGTGGCGCTGCAAGGCAATATGGATCCATCTATGCTCTATGCGAGCCCAGAGCGCATTCGCCAAGAGGTCGCCACCATCCTCGAAGGGTTTGGAGAGGGCACGGGCCATGTGTTTAACCTTGGGCATGGCATTCATTTGGATGTGCCGCCAGAAAACGCAGGCGCCTTTATTGATGCGGTGCATGAACTCTCGCGCCCTTACCACGATTAGTCAAACACGCTCGCCGTCTGGCGAGCGTTGTGCTTTTTAGCCTCAATCGTATAAAGCCTGTTGAACGTGATAACGCATGGCGGGCACCACCTGCTCTTCAAACCACGGATTGCGGCGCAGCCATAAGCTATTTCTGGGAGAAGGGTGAGGCAGTGCAAAGGTATGAGGGGCCCAGTTTTGCCAGTGCTTGACGGTCTCGGTCAAAGTTTTGGGTTTATTGGCTAAATAGTACTGCTGTGCATATTGGCCAATCAGCAAGGTTACCGCAACATGAGGAAGGTGCGCTTTGATTGCCTGGTGCCATACGGGGGCGCAGATACGCGCCGGCGGTAGATCGCCCGATTTACCTTTGCCGGGATAACAAAAGCCCATGGGCATGATGGCAAATAAATCCGACTGATAAAACTGCTCACGTGTGACTCCCAGCCATTCACGCAGGCGGTCGCCACTGGGGTCATTAAACGGCAGCCCACTCTCATGGACACGTCTACCTGGTGCTTGGCCGATAATCAGAACGCGAGCGTCAGCACTGGCCTGGATCACCGGCCGAGGGCCGTCTGCTAGCCAATGCTGACACAAACGGCATTCACGTGCTGCGGCTAAAGCCGTGTCTAAATCCGGAAAGAGCATTAGTACCCTTTGTCAAAGTCGACAGTGTGAATCAGAGGCTGGCCTGCATGCCAGCGACGATAATTATCCGCAAAGAGCGCAAAAACCTGCTCAGGAAAACTGACGGCAGCAATATGTGGCGTCACGCTCACGTTGGGGTGTGTCCAAAAGGGGTGCTGCTTCGGCAGCGGCTCTTGTTGCATCACATCCAAGACCGCCAGGCGTAGTTTTTTGTTGTCTAAAGCGTCGAGCAGGGCGAGCTCATCCACGGTCGCGCCACGGCCAACGTTAATAAACAAGAGATGTTGCCCATGCTGCCAAAAAACTGCATTCAGGCATTGGTATGTGGCTGGCGTCGCGGGCAAGGTACTGACCAAAACATCTACCTCGCCCAAGCGTTGCTGTAATGCTGGCAGCGTCAGTGTGTGATCAAAGCTATCGACTGGCCGCCCATCTTGGTTGACGCCAAGTACCGTCATGCCAAAGGCGTGTGCGACGGTCGCGATATGCTGGCCAATAGCCCCTGTGCCTAAGATGGCGAGCGTTTGCCCTCGCAATGACTGATAGGGTTGAGGCTGCCAGTGACACTGCGCTTGTTGCTTCGCGTACTGACCAATATGTCGGCTTTCATTGAGCACAAACCCGAAGATATATTCGGCCATCAGTGCCCCGAATATGCCGCGCACGTTGGTGAGTTGATAATGACGGAAAGGGGCTTTAATCAGGGCATCGGTACCGGCAAAGGTCGACTGGAGCCAACGCAAGGCCTTGGCTTTGGGCAATAGCGGGGCCGCAAGCGGCGGATCGGCCAACCAGATACTGGCCTCCTCTGCGGATGAGGTGATAGCGAGATCGGGGAGCTGAGCCGTTTCAATCAACTGGTGATAAGTCTCGGCATGCTCGCTGACAACGTAAATTTTATCCACAAAGGCTCCTTTTTATGGTGGGGGGAATCAAGTACACTGAGCGCATTCTATGAGGATAACACTCCTTCTCGCTATTAAAGATCAACTGGCTATGTTACGAAACCCTTTACAACTACGTTTGGAAAAATGTGAGAATTGGCAGCATATTTGTTTTATGGCTGCGCTGGTGGAGCGTATGGTGCCCAACTATGCCCTTTACTGTGCGCAAACCGAGTTTGCTGATCCCCAAGCGTTTCGCAATATTCTCGATGCAGTGTGGGAGTCGCAAACAGTCAAAACGGCCAAGATTGATTTTGAGCGGCAGCTGGAGAAGCTGGAGCCATTGATCCCGGTGGCTGACGATGAGGCCATTTACCTGACCTACCCGGCAATTGATGCTTGCATCGCCTTGTCTCAGCTTCTTCACGCCCTGTTGGATCGTGATGAAATACTCCCTATTACCCTGAAAGTCTCTCAGCAATCTATCCACAGCGTAGCGCAGCTAGAAGAGGCGCAAACGGGTGAGGCGGTGACGGATGAGAATCAAAAGACGTTTGAAGCGGTTTGCGAAGAATGGGATGCCCAATGGGCCATTTTTCGCGTGCTGAAAAGTGCGGAAAGCCGTGATGTGGAGATGATCAAAAGCATTCGTCAAGAGCTGCGTGAGGCGGGCGTGAGTAACCTTGGGTTAAGTGTCGAGTAAGCACACTTTATCCGAGAAAAGGCGGCGCAAGCCGCCTTTTCTGATCATGACTCATCCGTATGTCGCTGCACCGGTGGTTCATCGTCATCTTGGCTTTCAATCATGTTGTGCTGCTTCTTCCAAGCATCCCAACGCTGATAAGCGAGTTGTTGCATATCGGTGACCGTGTCCGCCTCATCGATGATTTCTCGCCCCGTTAAGTACTCAAACACATCCTCCAAGGTGATAATACCTTGCACCGTGCCATATTCATCGACAATCATCGCCAACTGGGCGCGGCGGATCATCAATATATCAAACGCTTGCAAAACACTGTTGCCGGGAAGGATCACCGCGAGGGGGCGCATGAGATTGCCTATCGGCGTTTGGCCAGCGCCTTGGGTTTTGGCTTCATAGATATTGGACTTGTGGACAAAGCCTAGAATATCGTCACGCTGTTCACCGTAAACCAGTGGGCGAGAGAATGGGCAGTCACCGTGTTCGTCGAGGAAGGTATTCACATCCATCTCGGCAGGAATGCGAAACAGGACCGGGCGCGGTGTCATCAGCTGTGTTGCGGGCAGGTCACGTAACTTCAGCATGTTATGAAGCATTTGCGTTTCGTCCTCACCCATTTCTCCACTTTCTGAGGCCAGCATCGCCATCGCTGAGATTTCGTCCCGCAGTTTAACATGGGTGGTGTCCGCACTAAGTCGCTTGGTAATTTGTTCAGACAGCCAAACGAATGGCGTCAGCGCCCACACCATCCACTTGAGTACCAGTGCCGCGCCAGGTGCCAATTGCGGCCAGAAGTTCGCGCCAATGGTTTTAGGGATGATTTCTGAGAGAAGCAGAATCGCAAGCGTCAATACGGCAGAGAAAACCCCGACCCACGCATCGCCAAACACGTGAGCCGCTTGCGCCCCCGCGCCAGCTGCCCCGACTGTATGGGCGATGGTATTGAGGGTTAAAATGGAGGCCAAAGGGCGATCAATATCCTTCTTAAGCGCATTGAGCCGCTCGGCAGCAGGATGCGCTTGATGGCGCAGGTTCGCTATGTAGCTGGGGGTGATGCTAAGCAAAATCGCTTCGAGCACAGAGCAGATGAATGAGACACCAATAGAAAGCGAAATAAAAAGAACCAGAATGAGCATAGGTTTCCGGAGTTAAAAGCCAATCAACACCCTAAAGATCAGGCCATTGGCGGGCTTTTACAACCATTCAACTGAGAAAAAACGCAACAAATTGTGAGATCGCGCTCAGTTTGTGGTTAAAGAGCCTCCATACAGCCACACTCAGCGCCACAAACCTTTGCCAGCCGGGCTTCTTTTGAATTAGAGTGACTTCGTCTCTAAAAAACCTAGAAGGGAAGACATAATGAACAAGACCCAACTGATCGACCTGATCGCGGAAAAAGCAGACCTTTCAAAAGCACAAGCGAAAACAGCTTTGGAAGCGACTTTGGGCGGTATTGAAGGCGCCTTAAAAGAAGGCGAGCAGGTACAACTGATTGGCTTCGGTACGTTTAAGCTTAACCACCGTGCAGCACGCACCGGTCGTAACCCACAAACGGGTCAAGAAATTCAAATCGCTGCAGCAAACGTCCCTGCGTTTGTCGCAGGTAAAGCGTTAAAAGACGCGGTTAAGTAAGCACGCATGCTTATGTCGCCATAGCCTCCTGCTATGGCGTTTTTGTCTCTGAGCCCGCCATGCGATTTTACCTCTGTATACTTGCCTTAGTAATGGCACTGACAGGCTGTTCTAGCGGTAAGCCGCCAAAGCCCGTCACTCATACTACCGCATTCTCAGCGGGAGATTATCGCGCCGTTTATTGGCTAGATAGCCAACAAGGGCAGGTTATCGGTTTAGCGGAGAAAGCGTGGCAAGGCGATTACGGTCAGTACCGCAGTGAATATGCTTGGCGAGCGGGTAGTCTGCGTGCGTTAAAGCGTGAAGGGAAAAAGCTGGTCGATAACCGCTTGGTGCCCTTTTCGATGCACGTACGGTTTGACGCCAATGGTGAGCCGGTTTTCCAGCGCTATCATCAAGGTGATGCGCTGTTGCCTTTAGACAGTGCGACTTTATCCCGCCTGTATCAAGAAGCGAATCAAATTGAGCACCAAGCGCAGGCGCAATTAGCCAACAATGTCTCGGTGCTGCAAGCGCAGCGACAAGGTGAATATTGGCTTGATTGCGACGACGACCGTCAGCGTTGGGCGTTTCCCGAGACGATGACACCGTCTTTAGTGCAGCGTCTCAACCAGCCTGGCACGTTTGTGATTGCAGGAGGGAGCCCAAGTATCGGTCGCGACCAGATAGACTTTTTGGTACATGTCGAGGGGGAAAAGCGTTGTTTACAGCGCCCTCGCTTACTGGATGAGTAAAGTGAAGAGCGGTGAAAAAATGCGCCTACTTGGCGCATTTTTTATATCATGTGTTGCGACAATTATGCCATTTGCTCGCGTGAAACGGCGCGGTGGGCGATGTCACAGCGGTAGAAACAACCGGGCCAATGAATCAAGGCCGCGAGCGCGTCAGCCCCTTGTTTTGCCGTGGTCACATTCTCACCTAATGCGGTAGCACAGAGTACACGCCCGCCAGCGGTCACGATATCGCCGTCTTTTAGCGCGGTACCTGCGTGAAACACTTTGGCCGTCTCACTATCGGTGGGCAACCCAGTGATACGATCGCCTTTTCGATACTCACCTGGATAGCCGCCAGCGGCTAAGACCACACCCACGGCTGCACGCGGATCCCAGTGAGACTCGACCTTATCAAGGCGTCCCTCTGTGCCCGCCAAGCAAAGCGCAACCAAGTCAGATTGCAAGCGCATCATAATTGGTTGGGTTTCCGGATCGCCGAAGCGACAGTTAAACTCGATCACTTTTGGGGTGCCATCGGCGGTAATCATGAGTCCTGCGTACAAAAAGCCGGTGTAGGGCACACCGTCTTCGTGCATCCCTTTCACGGTGGGCATGATCACCTCTTCCATCACGCGTTGGTGAATCGCATCGGTCACCACAGGGGCGGGTGAGTATGCACCCATCCCGCCGGTATTCAGGCCGGTATCGCCTTCACCGACCCGTTTGTGATCTTGGCTGGTGGCCATGGGGAGCACATGCTCGCCATCCACCATGACGATAAAGCTTGCTTCTTCACCTTGCAGGAATTCCTCGATGACCACACGGTGGCCTGCTTCACCAAATGCATTACCCGAGAGCATATCGCGTACCGCGTCGGTGGCTTCTTGCTCGGTCATTGCCACAATGACGCCCTTACCGGCGGCCAAGCCATCGGCTTTGACCACAATGGGCGCACCTTTTTCAGCGATGTAGGCTAGCGCGGGCTCAACCGTAGAAAAGGTTTGGTAGTCAGCGGTGGGAATACCGTGACGTGCCAAAAAGTCTTTACTGAAGGCTTTTGAGCCTTCAAGTTGTGCCGCTGCTTGAGTAGGGCCAAAGATAGCCAAGCCGTGTTCACGGAAGGCATCGACCACGCCCAAGACCAGTGGCGCTTCTGGGCCCACGATGGTTAAGCCAATCTGTTGCTCGCGCGCAAAGGCCAGCAATCCCTCAACGTCATCAGCAGCAATGGCGATATTGCTGACTTTTTCCTCGTGGGCGGTGCCGGCATTGCCCGGTGCGCAATATACGATTTCAACGTTTGATGACTGCGCGGCTTTCCACGCCAGGGCATGTTCACGGCCACCGCCACCAATCACTAATACCTTCATGTTTTCTCCTTCATACCCACTTAGTGGCGGAAATGGCGCATACCGGTAAAGACCATCGCCATGCCATGCTCATTGGCGGCGGCAATCACTTCTTCATCACGCATCGAACCACCCGGTTGGATCACGCAGGTGATCCCAGCGTTTGCCGCAGCATCAATACCGTCACGGAAAGGGAAGAAAGCATCGGAGGCCATCACGCTACCGGCCACTTCGAGATGCTCATCGGCCGCTTTAATACCGGCTATTTTCGCCGAGTAGACGCGGCTCATTTGGCCGGCGCCCACGCCAATGGTCATGCTGTCTTTAGCATACACAATCGCGTTCGATTTCACGTATTTTGCCACTTTCCAGCAAAATAGCGCATCGTTTAGCTCTTTGTCTGTGGGCTGGCGCTCAGTGACAATACGCAAATCGTCTAAACCGACCATGCCTTGGTCGCGGGCTTGGACTAACAAGCCGCCGTTAACCCGCTTACTATCCCAACCTGTGGTGCGCGTTTGCCATTGACCACACTCGAGAAGGCGTACGTTCTTCTTCGCTGCGACCACCGCTTTGGCGGCGTCACTGACGCGAGGGGCGATGATCACTTCAACAAATTGACGTTCGACAATGGCTTGTGCCGTGTCGCTGTCCAGTTCACGGTTAAAGGCAATAATGCCACCAAATGCTGAGGTAGGATCGGTTTGATAAGCACGTTGATAGGCGCTGAGTAAGTCTTCACCGATGGCAACGCCACAGGGATTGGCGTGCTTTACAATCACGCAAGCAGGCTGTTCAAACTCTTTCACGCACTCTAATGCCGCATCGGTGTCAGCGATATTGTTATAAGACAGCGCCTTGCCCTGTAGTTGGGTCGCCGTCGCTACCGAGGCCTCTTGCGGTTGAGTTTCAGTATAAAACGCGCCTGCCTGATGGCTGTTCTCGCCATAGCGCATGTCTTGCTTTTTGACCCAATGTTGCGTCAGGGTGCGCGGGAATGGCGAGTCTTGGCTCTCTTCGGCGTGATGGTAGGCAGGGACTTGGGTGCCAAAGTAATTTGCAATCATGGCATCGTAGGCCGCGGTGTGCTCAAACGCGGCAATGGCTAAATCAAAGCGCGTGGCATGTGTCAAAGAGTGCTGATGCTGATCCATCTCGGTCAGCACGCGATCATAGTCTTGGCTGTTCACCACAATGGTGACGTCGGCATGGTTTTTCGCCGCTGAACGTACCATGGTCGGACCGCCGATATCGATATTTTCGATGGCTTGCTCACGTGTGCAGTCTGGGTTGGCAACGGTCTGTGCGAACGGGTAGAGATTCACCACCACCATATCAATCGGTGCGATCTGATGGCTTTCCATCACCGCATCGTCTTGACCGCGTCGGCCCAAAATGCCGCCGTGAATTTTCGGATGGAGGGTTTTCACGCGGCCATCCATCATTTCGGGGAAGCCGGTATGCTCGGAGACTTCGGTGACCGCAAGGCCGCTTTCTGCGAGTAAACGGGCCGTGCCGCCGGTCGAAAGCAGTTCGACACCGCGTTGGGCGAGTGCTTGGGCAAACTCGACCACACCGGTTTTATCAGACACGCTCAGTAACGCGCGACGAATAGGACGCAGATTTTCCATGGCTTAGTTCTCTTCACTGACAGATTGAATGCTTATCAAAGCCCATCGTGTCTATCAACATGGATAAGCTTTATTAAATCGCCAATTGTCAAAGCGGCGATATTCTATCTGATTTTGTTTGCGCAATCGATTGCTATTTGCTGATAGCGACACTTTTATTGTTTTTACACTTCAGCTTTTTCTGGTTCTCATGCAATGCTGGTCATAAGGTCGCGGCTTTGCTACAAAAAGAAGGATCAATCGCATTACGATAGAGGAGCGGTGATGACCAAATTGCTGCAAATTGGCGAGCTTGCCAAGCACTGTGGTGTCTCTACCGACACACTGCGTTTTTATGAAAAATCAGGCTTGCTGGCGCCGAGTGCGCGCACCGAAGGTGGATACCGGCTTTATGCCGATGAGGCCATTAGCCAAGTGATGTTCATTTTGCGCGGCAAAGAGATGGGGTTATCGCTTGATGAAATTCACGAGTTGTCCGACATTCGCGAAGAAGCGACCTTACACACTTGTGCAGAAGTAAAAGGGATCACCCAGCGACGCCTGAATGAGGTCTCAGAGAAGATAGCGGCGCTTGAGCGGGTCAAGCATGCACTGACACGTTTAAATGCCGCCTGCTGCGGTATGGACGACGATGACGCGACCCATTGCTCGATATTGGAAACCCTGGCGGAGAGTGAGGACTCCAACTCATGCTGCTAAAGAGGGAGCACTTATGCGCAGTCAGAGGCAACAAAAACGGGCTAGCCGGTTGACGGTTAGCCCGTTTTATCACAACCAAATCAATGGTTGATTAGTTCATGCCGTACTTTTTCAGTTTCTTACGCAATGTACCGCGGTTAATGCCCATCATGGTGGCTGCGCGCGTTTGGTTACCGCGCGTATATTGCATGATGGTATCCAGCAGTGGCTGCTCAACTTCTGCGAGGACAAGCTCATACAGATCGTTGACTTCCTGGCCATTCAATTGCGCGAGGTAGTTCTTCAAGGACGCTTTTACAGAGTCACGAAGTGGCTTTTGCGTAATTTGATCTTGTGAAGTTACAGTCGTTACTGTCAATGTTTCGGAAGTCAGGTTTTGTTCGAACATATTCTGTCAGCTCTTCTCGTATTTATGCAACGTTGTCGAAGTAGCCTTGCAGCGCATCGATCTGCTGTGGTGCATCTTCGATTGCGTTGAAGGTGCGGCGAAAGTCGCCAATTTGGTCATGCTCTTTTAGGTACCAGCCCACGTGTTTACGGGCAATACGTAACCCTTTGAGCTCCCCATAAAACTGATGAAGCTCTTGAACATGACCCAACAAAATTGTCCTAACCTCTTCTAGTGAAGGGGCAGGCAAGTGCTCACCTGTGGTGAGATAGTGGTGGATTTCGCGAAAAATCCACGGGCGTCCTTGAGCAGGGCGACCAATCATTACCGCATCCGCACCCGTGTAGTCGAGGACATACTGAGCTTTTTCTGGTGAGTCAATGTCGCCATTGGCAATCACCGGAATGGATACCGCTGCCTTGGCAGCCTTAATGCTGTCGTATTCTGCTTCACCTTTGTACATACAGGCACGCGTACGGCCATGCAGTGCAAGGGCTTGGATGCCACAATCTTCCGCCATCCGGGCGATCTCAACACAATTCTTATTGTCCGGATCCCAGCCTGTGCGCGTTTTGAGTGTCACGGGAACATCCACCGCGTTTACCGTGGCTTTGAGGATTTGCTCAATGAGATCAGGCCGCGTTAGCAAGGCAGAGCCTGCTAACTTTTTATTGACCTTCTTCACCGGACAACCCATGTTGATGTCGATAATTTGCGCCCCGTTTTCAACACAAAACTGCGCTGCGTCAGCCATAAGCTCGGGTTCAGCCCCCGCGATTTGCACCGAACGCAGACCGGACTCGTCAATATGAACCATGCGCTTTTGCGATTTGCTCGTCCGCCACAACGCTGGATTCGACGACATCATTTCGCTAATAGCCATGCCCGCACCATGTGCAAGACATAACTCACGAAATGGTCTATCTGTCACGCCTGCCATTGGGGCAACGATCAAGGGGACATCCAGGGTGTAGGGTCCGATACGCAAAAGCTCTAAATCCTCTTCAGCCGCTCTGAGTCAGCAAGGGCGCGCATTTTACGCATTTTTTCAGCATCTGAAAAGGACAATATTTGAGCATTGATGGCTTGATTTTTACAGCAGTTTTTGTATCGATGGTGTTTCGCTGATTAATCAAGCAGTTCGAGTAGCACGTCAGCCATGGCTTACCGACGACAGTGGATAGGGGCGGTAAGCCAATGGCATCATCATTTGGCCAGTTACTCGGGCAAATGACCGCTGATCCGGCACCACTCTTCGCGCTCGACAATCGGGTCGATAGTGAGACTATCACGGTAATGGTTCGCCACATCATCCGCTTGAGTTTCTAGCACGCCAGACATCGCCAGCTGACCACCGGGTTTGATCAGGCCTTTGATGACACTCGATAATTCACGCAATGGTCCGGCAAGAATATTGGCCACCACCACATCGGCGTTTAAGTCAGCCGGTTGATCCTTAGGAAGATACAGGTGAAGTTGGTCGGCGACACCATTGCGCTCGGCGTTATCTTTTGATGCCAGCAGCGCTTGTGGGTCAATATCAATACCAATCACACGCTCGGCCCCAAGTTTAATCGCCGCAATCGCGAGAATGCCGGAGCCACAGCCAAAATCAATCACGGTTTTGCCGCTTAAATCCAGACTATCAAGCCATTCCAAGCATAGTGCGGTGGTCGGGTGCGAGCCGGTGCCAAAGGCGAGGCCCGGGTCGAGCATCACGTTCACCGCGTTGTCATCAGGTACCTCACACCAGGTTGGACAGATCCACAACCGCTCGCCAAATTGAATTGGCTTAAAGTTATCCATCCATGCGCGTGTCCAGTCTTTGTCTTCCAACTGCTCGACTTTATGAGCAAAGTTTTCAGCCAGCAATGGACTGGCTTGTAATACCGCTAACACTGTGCCCATATCGGCTTGAGCATCGAACAAGGCCATGATGTCTGTTTCGCCCCACAAGCGCGTTTCGCCGGGTAAAGGCTCAAATACCGGGGTGTCTTTGGCATCTAAGAAGGTGACAGATAGGGCGCCCGTTTCTTCCATTAGCAGGTCGCCAATCGCTTCGGCGTTGTCAGACGTTGCATTCAGTTTGAGTTGGATCCAAGGCATGGTGTGTCTCGTGTCGGAAAAGGAATACGGCGATTTTACCAGATCCATACTGTGCTCGCTGCACAAGATGATGACAGCATGATGAGCATTGAGGGTGGGTGGGATTTTTTGCAAGTTAGCGCGGGTTTTATGCAAATAGCCCTTTATTTATTATGGCTATTGACTACATTATTGCTCCGCGACTGGTAGCAAGTTTGGCGGCTTTGCGCCTCACTGTCATGGATAAGCGAAGGATTGGAGAATGAGAGATACGGAACCAGTGACACAAAAAGAGGTGATGTTTAACGGTTTAGGGGAGCTGGTATCGAAAACCGATCTTCACGGCAAGATACAATACGCCAATGATGCCTTTATCGAAATATGCGGTTATAGCCGTGATGAGCTAATCGGCAGCGACCATAATCTCGTTCGCCACCCTGATATGCCACCGGCCGCGTTCAAGGACCTTTGGCAGACCATTAAGGCCGGTAAAAATTGGCGCGGTATGGTTAAAAATCGGTGTAAAAACGGTGACCACTATTGGGTAAACGCCTTTGTGTCACCGGTAGTAAAAGACGGGAACATCGTTGGTTATCAATCTGTGCGCAGCGAGCCTAGCCGCAATGAAGTTGCGGAGGCTGAGTCGCTGTATCGCAAGCTGAGAGACAACCCGACACGCCCGCTCCCCCCGGCTCCTCTGATGCAGCGTCTTCAGTTGCGATTCTTTTTCAACCTTTGTTTTGTGTTGGCGTTGGCGCTATGTACTTTAGGTATGGGACTGGCGCTCAGGCAGGGGCAATTCTCTTTGTTCGGCGTGATGGCGACACTGCTGCTGCTCACGGCAGGTATGACTTGGGTGATGCAAACCCGTGTAATTGGCGCAATCAAAGAGACCAGTGAGGCGTTGAAACACTTAGCTTCAGGGAACCTTGTCTCTGGGGATGAACCGGTTCGTCATGATGAATTGGGTGAGCTCAATGATAATTACCGCATGGTGAAAGCACGGTTTGGCGCGATCATCGGTCAAGTGGTGGAGAACACCCAAGTGCTCCTCGCACATGCGGATCATCTGGCGGCACGCGGTCGTAGCGTGCAAGACAACATGAGCACGCAATCGTCACAGATCACCCATGTTGCCAGCGCGATGACGCAAATGAGTGCCACCATTGAGCAAGTGGCACAAAACATGAACCGTACTGCCGACATTATCTCCCTCACGCAAGGGCGTGCGAGTGAGGGGGCCGATGTGGTCGGCCGTGCGACCACCAGCATGACTGACTTTATCCAAGAGTTGGAGCAGACCATTGCACAAATTCAAGCCAGTGCTGAAGAAAGTCAAAAAATTACTCAGGTGACACAAACAATCAGTGACATTGCCGAGCAAACCAACTTACTGGCTCTGAATGCGGCTATCGAGGCTGCGAGAGCCGGAGAGCAGGGGCGAGGTTTTGCCGTCGTCGCCGATGAAGTACGGAGCCTAGCGCAGCGCACCCAACAGGCGACCCGTGATATAAAAACCATGCTAGAGGGGCTACATACGGGGATCCATCACTCCTCTGAACGAGTGCTAAGTAATAACCACATGGCGCAAGAAACGCTGGCAGTGGTGGCGGAATCGCGCGCGGTACTGGCAGACATCTTTGATAAAGTGAATCAAGTTAAGGTAATGGGGAGTGAAGTGGCGACAGCGGCGGATGAGCAGGCCAATGTGACCAAAGACATGAGTGAGTCGGTGGAGCAAATAAATGGTCAAAGCCACACCGCCAGTGAGCAGGCGACGCAAACGGCAGATATTGCGGCGCAACTGATGAGTCAGTCGTTGTACCTAAAAGAAACCTTGAATGATTTTAAGTTGGCCGGTCAAGCGAGAGATAAAGGTCAGCCTGCAAAGGCTTAAGAGAGCTCGCGAGATAATCACGCTAAAAAAAGATAAAAAAACCGCCGATTGACGGCGGTTTTGTGCTTACCTTGAAGCGATTATATCGCTTCTAGTGCCAAGATGTCATTACGACAAACCAAGCTTTTTCTCGAGGTAATGAATGTTAGCGCCCCCATGTTGGAAGTGCTCGTCATTCATAATATCGAGTTGTAGAGGAATATTGGTTTTAATCCCATCAATGACGGTTTCCGCGAGGGCATTACGCATGCGCGCAATGGCGACATCGCGGTTCTCACCGTAACAGATAAGCTTGCCGACCATGGAGTCATAGTGGGGCGGTACTTGATAGCCTGCGTACACATGTGACTCCCAACGCACGCCCATCCCACCTGGCGAGTGGAAGCGTTCAATCTTCCCTGGACTAGGGATAAACCGCTCTGGATCTTCAGCGTTGATCCGGCATTCAACCGCATGGCCACGAATTTGGATGTCGTCTTGGGTGAACGACAGAGGTTGACCTGCTGCAATACGCAGTTGCTCTTTGACCAAGTCAATCCCGGTCACCATTTCGGTAACAGGGTGCTCGACCTGAATGCGGGTGTTCATTTCAATAAAGTAGAACTCGCCGTTTTCATATAAGAACTCAAAGGTACCTGCGCCGCGATAGCCAATTTCAACGCATGCGCGGCAGCAACGTTCGCCAATGAATTTTCGCATCTCTGCGGTAATACCAGGGGCTGGCGCTTCCTCAACCACTTTTTGATGGCGACGCTGCATCGAGCAATCGCGCTCACCCAGGTGAATCGCCCCGCCTTGACCGTCGGCGAGCACCTGTACTTCAACATGGCGTGGATTTTCCAGGAATTTTTCCATGTAAACCATGTCGTTGCTGAACGCCGATTTGGCTTCAGCACGGGTCATCGCAATCGCATCAACCAATTCAGCTTCGGAGCGAACCACGCGCATTCCCCGGCCACCGCCGCCGCCTGATGCTTTGATGATCACCGGGTAGCCAATGCGCTTAGCAATGGTTTTGTTTTTTTCCTGATCGCTGCCCAATGGACCGTCTGAACCAGGCACACAGGGCACCCCTGCTTTTTTCATCGCTTCAATGGCCGACACCTTATCGCCCATCAAACGGATGGTGTCAGCTTTGGGGCCGACAAAGACAAACCCTGAACGCTCAACTTGTTCGGCGAAATCAGCGTTTTCGGATAAGAATCCGTAACCGGGGTGAATCGCCACCGCGCCGGTAATTTCAGCCGCGCTGATAATGCGGGGAATGTTGAGGTAACTTTGGTTGCTTGGCGCTGGGCCAATACACACGGTTTCATCGGCGAGCAACACGTGTTTAAGATCACGGTCTGCGGTAGAGTGCACCGCGACGGTTTTAATCCCCAGCTCTTTACACGCACGTAAAATGCGCAGTGCAATTTCACCGCGGTTAGCAATTACAATTTTATCTAACATGCGCCCTCGCTTATTCGATGATCACGAGTGGTTCGTCGAATTCAACGGGCTGACCGTCTTCACATAGAATCGCTTTGACCACACCGCTCTTGTCGGCTTGGATTTGGTTCATCATCTTCATCGCTTCGACAATGCACAGGGCATCGCCTTCATTCACCTGGCTGCCGACTTCAACAAATGCGGCAGACTCAGGGCTTGGAGCGCGATAGAAGGTACCGACCATTGGGGAAAGCACTTGGTGTCCCGTCGGTTGTGGTGCACTTGCAGGCTCAGCAGCCGGCGCTTCAGGGGCGGCTGGCGCGGGGGCCGGGGCCGCTGGTGCCGCGTATTGCGGGGCGGCCATTTGTACCGGTGCAGCAGGGGAAGAGCGGCTGATACGAACTGACTCTTCACCTTCGGCAATTTCTAGCTCGGAGATGCCAGACTCTTCAACAAGTTCGATCAGTTTCTTAATCTTACGGATATCCATGATAGGTCTCTTCTATATGTTTTGTTTTACTCAGCCGCAAACGCTAAATGACGCGCGGCCGCTGTTAAGGCGAATTCATAACCATCAGCGCCAAACCCGCTGAGCACCCCGACGGCTTTGTCTGATAAGTACGAGTGATGCCGGAAGGGCTCTCGGGCATAAACATTCGACAAATGCACTTCGATAAAGGGGATACTCACACCCAGTAAAGCGTCACGCAGGGCTACGGAGGTGTGGGTCAGCGCGGCTGGGTTGATGATGATAAAATCCACGGTCTCCATCGCTTGGTGGATTTTATCGATAAGGCTAGCTTCGCTATTGGATTGAAAGTGTTCAAGATTGAGCCCCAAGGTCGTGGCTTGTGCCTCGAGAGCCGCCATGATTTGGCCAAGCGTTTGGGCGCCGTAATGTTCGGGCTCACGCTGACCGAGCAAATTAAGGTTTGGGCCATTTAACACTAAAACTTGGTTTCTTGTAGACATCTTGACGCTTACTTCTCCTATTCGCTGTTATTGTGCAGCTTAACGCGGATTCCAGCCGATGGACATGTTATGACGGCGCATACCATGCAATTTTGTCCTTACTGACAGCAATTATAGAGACTTCAGCGCAAATCGCAGCAAAATACTGGTCTAATCAGCACAGTTTGTCTGTTAGCGATATCAAAAGGGTTGCTCGTCGGCGGTTTGATGCGGGATGACACCGCAAGTCCCTACTTTTTGTGTGATTGCGAGGGAGGGAAAGAGTTCAGTTTACCGTGTGCTGGGGATCAAAAAAGCCGCCCGAAGGCGGCAAAGGTTGCTAAGCAATCTTTCGTTAGGGTTAAACCACACTTTCTTTTTCTGCGATAAGCTTATCGACCACACTAGGATCGGCCAATGTGGAAGTATCGCCAAGACTACCGGTATCACCAGTGGCGATTTTGCGCAGAATGCGACGCATGATCTTGCCTGAACGGGTTTTAGGCAGTGCATCCGTCCAGTGGATGAAGTCGGGTGTCGCAATGGGGCCAATCTCTTTGCGCACCCACTCTTTGACTTCCTTGTGGAGTTCGGCGCTGGGCACTTCACCCGCATTGAGGGTGATATACGCATAGATCGCTTGGCCTTTGATATCGTGTGGCACACCAACAATCGCGGCTTCGGCAATCTTATCGAATGCGACGAGCGCCGACTCGATCTCTGCCGTTCCCATCCGGTGCCCCGAGATATTGAGGACATCATCGACACGGCCGGTTATCCAGTAATAGCCATCTTCATCGCGACGCGCCCCATCGCCGGTAAAGTACATCCCTTTAAAGGTGGAAAAGTAGGTTTGCTCAAAGCGGTCATGATCACCGAAGACGGTGCGCATTTGTCCTGGCCACGAGTCAAGCATGACCAGGTTACCCTCGGTGGCACCGTCGAGTATATTGCCCATGTTATCGACTAATGCAGGCTGTACGCCAAAGAAAGGACGGGTTGCTGAGCCTGGTTTCAACGCGGTGGCGCCCGGTAGCGGGGTAATCAAGATCCCACCGGTTTCTGTTTGCCACCAAGTGTCGACAATCGGACAGGCTTGGTTCCCTATGGTGCTGTGATACCACTCCCAAGCCTCTGGGTTGATGGGTTCACCCACCGAGCCCATGATCCGTAGTGAGTCGCGTTGGGTGCCCGCGACCGCTTCGTTGCCTTTTGCCATCAGTGCGCGAATCGCGGTGGGCGCGGTGTAAAGAATATTCACTTGGTGCTTATCGACCACTTCGCTCATGCGTGCCGTGCTTGGATAAGTGGGGACACCTTCAAATAAGATTGTTTTCGCACCATTGGCAAGCGGACCATAGACAAGGTAGCTGTGACCGGTGATCCAGCCGACATCTGCGGTACACCAGAACACGTCTCCCTCTTGATAGTCGAAGACATACTTAAAGGTCATCGCCGCGTACACCAGATAGCCACCGGTCGTGTGCAGTACCCCTTTTGGGGTCCCTGTGGAGCCTGATGTGTAAAGAATAAACAAAGGGTCTTCGGCTTTCATCTCTTCGGCGGGGCAGTCGTCTGACACCTTCGCGGCGGCCTCGTGCCACCACACATCACGATGACTGTGCCAGTCAATGTGTCCCCCGGTGCGTTGGTACACCACTACTTTTTCAATCGATTTCACTTTGGGGTTTGCTAGGGCATCATCGACGTTTTTCTTCAGGGGCACCGCACGGCCACCACGTATCCCTTCATCGGCTGTCACAACCACTTTTGCATTGGAGTCAATAATCCGACCGGCCAATGCTTCGGGAGAAAAGCCGCCAAATACCACGGTATGCACCGCACCAATACGGGCGCACGCCAGCATCGCGACGGCGGCTTCCATCACCATCGGCATATAAAGACACACCACATCGCCTTTTCTTACGCCGTTATCTTTTAGGACATTGGCAAATTGGCATACCTGCTGGTGGAGTTGGTGATAGGTGAGCGTGGCATCGTCTTTGGGGTCGTCGCCTTCCCAAATCAAGGCAACCTGATCGCCTCGCGCCTTGAGGTGACGATCGATACAGTTGGCTGCGACGTTGAGTGTGCCATCTTCAAACCAGCGGATATCCACGTGGCCGGTATCAAACGAGGTGTGTTTGACTTTGGTATAAGGCGTCATCCAATCCAGAATTTGCCCGTGCTCGCGCCAAAAGCCTTCTGGGTCGGCCACTGACTGCTGATAGAGTGCTTGATACTTGGCTTCATCCGCGTGTGCCTTTTGTGCTATTGAAGGCATGACGGGGTATACGTGACTATCGCTCATCCTGTTTCTCCTCGTGTCCGCGATGCTCCACGCGGCGCTTCCATGTCATGAGATGTCAGGCGTTACCGCTGCCTGGCAAACGAAAACCATGCAGTAAAGGTGTGACATATCGGGACGTCCGACAATTAGACTTTAGGATGACCCCATTGATTTTTAAGCGATTTGCGCAGTTGTCAGGCCAGATAGTGGGGGCTAGATCCCACTTTGTCTTTGCGTTCGTGCGCAAGTCGCGGCTTCGATGCGTTATTTGGATTGCAGCATGGGCATCTCACCTTGGGTGAGGCGGACATAAATCAATGCCGCGGCGAGCGCATCATCCAATGCATCATGCCGGGCCGGCAAAGGGACATCGAGGTGACGACTAATGGCTTCCATGCTGATGTCGTGATAGGCATTAGGTAGCAGGCGATCGAGTTTGCGTTGATAAATATCACTGACTTCAATCAGAGGGTTGGGGAGAGGAAAGCCGAGAAAATGCCGCGCGTAGCGATCGAGAATACTTTTATCATAACGAATGTGATAGCCGACCAATGGATGATTACCAATAAAGTCGACCAGTGCGGTGATTGCTTGATCTGCCGTGACACCGTGAACCAGATCCTGGTGGCGCAGACGATGAATTCTGACCGAGCCGGCGCTCAGACTCTCTGGCGCGGCCAGTGTCAAGGTGAGAGCGTGACTGGTGAGGATCCGATTGCCTTTAATCGGAGTGGCCGCAATCGTAACCAGCTCTGCACGGTGCGGATCCAAGCTGGTCGTTTCACAGTCCAGTGAAATCAGCGTGCTTGAGTCGGGGGGCAAAAATAAGTCCCGATAGGGTGAGTGTCGTAGACGATGACGGTACCAATGCCGAGTCAGCCAATTCAAATTAATCCCTCACGTGATAATGGAAAGCGAGTGACTCTTTGAACTTTTTCACCACATGCAGCCCGTGGCGCAGTAAGTCGCGTTCGCTAGAAGGGAGTTGAGCTACGTCGAGGTAGTTGCTTTGTGGTTCGCCACTCAATTGTTGTCTTAAACGTAATCGGATAAATAGCTTCAAGGCTTCGGAGAGGTTTTCCGCCGTTTCTTCCGCCAGTGCCCCTAGGTTGGCAAGCTGCTCCAGCCGCTCAAAGGTGTTGGTGTGTGGTACACCTTTTTCCAAGCTCATGGTACGTACGCCATGGACGATGGGAAAAATCCCCCCTTTTTTGATATCCAGCCCTTCTTTGCTGCTTTTGAGGGAGCCAAATACGGTCAAAGGAACGCGAAAGGCTAGCGCAGGACGGACAAAGGTGTTGAGCGTCAACATATTGTCGGTCAAGCTGTCTTTGAGTGGTGCTTGGATCGCATCAATCAGACTAAGATCGCCAGCGATCGGCTGGCTGTCAGCAAGGATCGCCAAGTCCATGACACTTTGATGGTTGGCACTTTGTGCCAGATTACGCACGGTTTGTTGCCATTGCGTGGCGGTTTTTACCCACTTGGGATTACTGACCATCACGTGACCCGGACAGGGCGGGTAACCGAGTTGATACAGTGTATGTGAAAAGGTCTCCATCACTTGCTGGCAATCGGGCCAGTTGAGATCGTCGGCGAGAATCAAGGCGTTGTCTTGGTCGGTTTTGAGTACTTGCTCGCCGCGCCCTTCAGAGCCCATGACCACCAAGCAGCACTGACGTTGGTAAGCCTCGGGCACTAACAAGCGAAAGGCTTTTTCCATGATTTGCTCATTCACCGTGGCGATAAGCTGCATCACAAAGCGGGTATGAATGCCATTGTTAAATAAGGTGTGTACCAGCTTGCTCTGGCTGTTTGCGGCGATCACCAGTTCGTCGATGGTTTGTGCACGGGCAATCTGTAAGTTAAGCACGTGAGAGTGAGTCGAAAAGAGGCTCAGTACCTGAGGAAGATCGAGCATCCCTGCAGTGTTTCCGTGTTCATTGACGACCCGGACACGTTTTACTCGCTGGCGTGTCATCTTAATCATGGCGTGAAAGAGAAAGTCGCCGCGTTCCACACTGATCACCGGACGTGTGGCCACCTCGCCAACAGGCACGGATTGATCGTAGCCCTCGAGCACGAGCGCATGAAGCAAATTGGTGCGGGTGATAATACCGCAGTCGCCATTTTCATCATCGACCAAGGCGCAGTCGCAGCGCTCCGCTTTCATCTGGGCGGTGGCGGCATGCAGGGGCACGTCGGGGGAGACACACAAGGCAGGTTGAATATTGCTGTCATCAATTCTTGTCAGCATAAACTCGGCGAGATTTTGTTGCTGACGAGCTTGCACCATCAGTGCTTGTCGGCGCTGAAGGTTGGTATCAAAGTAGCCTCGAAACGCGTGATTATGATGATAAATGGCGAGGAACACCTCGGCGGGTAACAGGTGGCAGAGGGTATCTTCTAGCGCGCGGTATCGGTGTTTGGCGGTGCCATTAAGCAGTGCTGGCACGTCGAATAAGTCGTCGGTGGTGTAATGAGAAAACACTTCCTTGCCGTCTTCTGACACTTCTTCCACGCTGCCTTTGATAATGATAAAGAGCTGCTCGCCCGTATCACCGGGCTGGATCAGGGTGTCGCCACGGCGAAAGTAGGCGACGTCGAGTGCTTGGCGGCATTGTTTGACTTGTGATGCGGTTAGGCAGTCAAAGGGCGCATGAGAGGTGTCAAAAGGTTCAGGCATAGTCGCACTCCTCACTGTGATATTCACAGTGTGTCTCACCCTTTCCGATCTCGCTAGCCGACTTTAGTCTAGCCAGTCATGCACCTGGACTGGTCACCACCATGTATTTGTCGACAATCGTGGCGCGCGTGTCTTTTTTTCCTCGCACAGAGCTGCGACACTTAGCGGGTATCTATCTTAATGTGAAGTAATGAGATGACCTTAACCCAATGTTCCCCGTTTCGCTGGCTGTCAGAATACTTTGGCGGTTTCTTTTTTTCCTATGGTGTGTATCTCCCGTTTTGGGCGGTTTGGTTTGAGTATCTTGGTCTCAATTCAGGCGTGATCGGCACCTTGATTGGGCTTGGTTTTGCAACCCGTTGTGTGGCCAACTTAGTGTTCACACCGCGCGTACAACAGGTTGAAGCCTTGTTGCCGGCCCTGCGGGCCTTGACACTCATGGCGTTAGTGACGTGTGCCTTGCATCCTATGATGGGTGCCAATGTGTGGTGGCTGGCTTTGGTGACCGTGTTATTTAATTTAGCCATTGGTCCCTCCGTCCCGCTGTCAGATGCGCTCGCCAACTATTATGCGCGCCATAAAGTTATCGACTATGGTCGAACTCGCCTCTGGGGATCGATAGCCTTTATTGTTGGGTCGAGTTTGACCGGATGGCTGGTGACCGAGCAATCGGCGGCGATTATTCCCTGGATCGCGATTGGCGGCTTGTCTGCCTGTTTGCTACTGACCTTGCGTCGACCGACATTGATGCCACAAAGCGAGCACGATATGACCAATAGCAAAGTCTCGATGCGTCAGCTTTTCCGCGACCGTCAGGTGGTCGTGTTCTTGTTAATCGCCTCCCTGCTGCAAGGCAGCCACGCAGCGTATTACAGTTTTAGTGCGATCTACTGGAAGCAGGCTGGATATAGCGAGAGCATCGTGGGCTATTTGTGGAGCCTCGGGGTTGTCGCGGAAGTGGCAGTATTTGCCTTGGGGGCGCGGCTTTTTAATGGCTGGTCATCAAAAGCCTTGTTCCAATTGGCGGCTGTGGGTGTATTGCTGCGCTGGGGGATCACAGGGACGACGACCGCTGCGGTGCCTGTGATACTGGTGCAACTGCTTCATGGCATTACGTTTGCCGGCGCACACCTTGGCGCGATGCAGTACATTCAGCGCGAGTGTGGGGCGCGATTGGTGGCCACACAAGCGGCGTACAATGCGCTACCAATGGGCGCAGTGGTGGCGGCGCTGACCACGGCAAGTGGGTGGATTTATGCTGTATCGCCCTCTGGCACTTTTTATACCATGGCGCTGCTTGCGTTGCCTGTTTTCGTTTTACCCCTGCGTGAGCCGGCATTTTGGCGTGCCAAGCAAGCTAAGGTGGCATAAACAGGCCTAAGCTGTAATAAACCACGATTAGGCTTGCAGTAAAGTTAGCTAAGGTGCCCACAAAGCGAATACGAGACGATTGAGTGGGCGCCGATACCGTGTTACACCCAGCTCAAGGGTTCGGCAAAGGATTGCGTCAGGAAGGGAGCCATGACACAAGGCTGGGTAATTGTCTCTGTTTCACTGCTTTATATGGGCGCACTGTTCGCGATTGCTTGGTATGGTGATCGTCAACCGCGCTGGTTACGCTCATGGCGCCCGTGGATTTATAGCCTTTCTATCGCGGTGTATTGCACCTCTTGGACCTTTTTTGGCACGGTTGGCCAAGCGTCCAGCTCACCATGGTCATTCCTACCGATTTATCTTGCCCCTATCTTGGTGTTTACCCTTGGGTGGCGTTTTCTTGCCCGAATGATCTTGATCGCCAAGCGCGAGCACATTACCTCCATTGCCGACTTTATTGCGGCTCGATATGGCAAATCGCAGGGCTTAGCGGTGATGGTGACCTTGATTGCCGTGGTCGGTGTGCTGCCCTATATCGCGTTGCAACTGCGCGGTATTGCCATGGGGCTCGATGTTCTGTCGCCAGAGCTGGGGCAAAGCATTGGCTTGGCACAGCCCCAAATCGCCTGGCTCGTGTGTATCTCCTTGGCTGCATTTACCGTGTTATTTGGTACGCGTCATATTGACAGTACGGAGCACCACCGAGGGATGATGATGGCGGTCGCTTTCGAGTCGATCGTCAAGCTGGTCGCGTTTCTCGGGGTGGGTATTTTTGTGGTATGGCTGCTATTCCAAGCGCCCAGCTTGCCCGTGAGTCTTGAGGACTCTGGCGTGATTGGCCGCCCGGATGTGGGCAGCTTAATCATTCACACCTTGCTCACAGGGGCGGCAATCATTTGCTTGCCGCGCCAGTTTCACACCATGGTGGTGGAAAACACGCGCGCGAGTGATTTGAATACGGCGCGTAAAGTCTTCCCGACCTATTTGTTACTGATGCTGATTTTTGTGCTACCGCTGGCCTATGCGGGGCAAGCGTTGTTACCTGGAGCACCAGCTGATACGTATGTGATTCGGCTGCCGCTATCGGTAGGGGCTGAGGGGATGGCGCTACTGGCTTTTATGGGAGGGGCATCGGCTGCCAGCGGGATGGTGATTGTTTCAACCATTGCGTTGGCGATCATGGTATCGAATGATCTGGTGATGCCACTGTTGTTGCGGCGAATGAAGCTCAAATCCCGTAATTTTGCGCAGTTCTCTGGGCTGTTACTTAACGTTCGTCGTGCGCTGATCTTTTTGATCTTAATTGCCGCGTGGGGCTTCTATCATCTGATCCTCACTGTGCCCACTTTATCGGAAATTGGCTTTCTCTCCTTTGCGGCCATTGCTCAGTTTGCCCCTGCGATGATTGGCGCCTTGTACTGGCGTCAAGGCAACAAAAAAGGCGTATATGCTGGCTTACTCGTGGGGTTTTCACTGTGGTTGGTGACCATGATGACCCAAACCGGCATGCTAGCAGGAGATGGTCAATCTAACCTATTGATTTGGCTTATCACCCCTCCCGATTTTTCACCGTTTACTCACCTCAATACCGTGGATTGGGGACTGGCCTTCAGTGTGTTAATGAATGCTCTTGGCTTTGTGGTGGTTTCTTTACTCACGCGACCATCACTGAGTGAGCGTTTACAGGCCGCCGCGTTTGTTGGCATGCCACTGCCGGAAAACGATGATGCGCGCTTGTATCAAAGCCGGGTGACAGTGGCGGAGCTGGAGATGCTCGCGGCTCGCTTCGTGGGTCGCCGGCGCATGCGCCAGGCGTTTAGCCAATTTGCAGAGCAGCGTGGTGAAGAGCTGATGCCCCAACAACAGGCCAGCGCACCGCTGATCCGTCATACCGAGCGGGTGTTGGCAGGCGTGTTTGGTTCGTCGTCGGCACGCTTAGTCCTTTCATCGGCCCTTCAGGGGCGCAATATGCAGTTGGAAGAAATTGCCACCATTGTTGATGAGGCCTCTGAGCTGTTTGATTTCTCGCGGGGATTACTGCAAGGGGCTATCGAGCATATCAACCAAGGGATCTCTGTGGTGGACAAGCAACTGCGGCTGGTGGCATGGAATCAGCGCTACATTGATATGTTTCAATTTCCACCTGGGCTTATCCAGGTCGGGCGACCGGTCGCGGACTTAATCCGATTCAATGCTCAGCGCGGACTTTGTGGGCCGGGTGATCCGGAAGAGCATGTCAGCAAGCGAGTGCTGCACTTAACACGACGAAAACCGCATACCTCTTCGCGAGTGCATCCAGACGGACGAGTGATTGAGCTGCAGGGCAACCCGATGCCGGGCGGTGGTTTTGTCATGACATTTACCGATATCACCGCGTTTCGGGATGCGGAAGCGGCGCTCAAGCAGTCTAATGAAACCCTTGAAGCGCGGGTGACTGAGCGAACGCGTGAGTTAGAGCGGCTAAATAGCCGATTGATTGATGCGACCCGCAAGGCTGAATCCGCCTCACAGTCGAAGAGTCGCTTTTTGGCCGCGGTCAGTCACGATTTGATGCAGCCACTTAATGCTGCACGTTTGTTTGCTTCGTCACTCAGTGAGATGGCGGCAAACCGAGATACTGAAGCCGTTGCTCAGCACATAGAAAGCGCACTAGAAAGTGCGGAAGTGTTGATTGGTGATTTGCTCGATATCTCACGCCTGGAGTCGGGCAAAATGAAAGCACGTATCGAGACCTTTGCATTAAGCGAGGTGTTTCATGCGCTAGAGGCGGAGTTTGGCGTACTGGCTCGCCGCCAGGGGTTGGACTTTCGCGTTGTGACCAGCCAGGTGTTTGTTCAGTCTGATAAGAACTTGCTGCGCCGGGTGCTGCAAAACTTTTTGACCAATGCCTTTCGCTACAACCCTGAGGGCCGAGTGTTGTTAGGTGTGCGACGGGCAGGGCGCGACTACCGCATTGAGGTGTGGGACGATGGCGACGGGATCCCTGTCGATCGTCAGCAAGATATCTTTCAAGAGTTCACCCGCATTGACCGCGAAGGGGCCGAGCAAGGGCTGGGCTTAGGGTTGGCGATCGCGAAGGGCATTAGCCAAATCCTCTCTCAGCCTCTGGCGTTGAAATCCTGGCCGGGTCGAGGCACGGTGTTCTCGATGACAGTGAATGCGAGTCAAGCGGAAAAGGTCGAGCCAAGTCCTGTGGCGCCTGCCACTTCATCGGTGCGAGAGCTCGAAGGTTGCCGTGTCTTATGTGTGGACAATGAGCAAGACATCTTGGATGGGATGGCGCAGCTTTTATCACGGTGGGGATGCGACGTTCGCTGCGCCCCTGACGTGAGTGGTGCGATCAAGACGATCGGCGAGCAATGGCAGCCTGAGTTTGTCCTGAGTGACTATCACTTAACGAACCAGCAAACGGGGTTGCAAGTGCTACAACAATGCCAACTAAAAGTAGGGTGCTGCTTTCAAGGGGTGATCATCAGTGCTGACCGCAGCGCCGAGACACAACAGACCGTGACTGGACTAGGCTTTATGTATCTCTCTAAACCGGTAAAGCCGTTTAAGTTGCGTGCATTATTACAACAGCGAGGAAAACGATGACCCCTTTTACCCTACCGCGCCTAGAGACAGATGTGGGTATTGTTAAGGTGGCAGGGCACTTTAACCCTGTTGATGGGCATATCGAGGTTGATGAATTGGCACACCTAGACGGTGATGGGTGGGCGGATGTGAGTCATTGGCTGACAGAGCAAGCGTATGAAAACAAAATCGCCACCATCTTAGCGGCGATCCGAACATCGTTGATGTCAATTGACGCGTGAATGGCAACCGTCTCACATTATGACGCATCCTGCGCCTGTTGGTGCTCGGTATAAAACGTTTTATGTTCGATAAAGGTCACTGGCGTTTCGGCATAATAGTGGCTCCCTTTCATACTCACGGCCAGGCGGATTTGCGTCTCTTCGCTGCGTGGTGCTGGCAGAGAGACCGTCCAGGTCATGCCTTGTTCATCGCGGATTTGCATGGTTTGCGGTGCGATGTTTGTCAGGCCGATTTGTGCGCCTTCCAGGGGCAGCTCGCTGACCAACCGCAGCGTTAGCCGGTTGTTTTCGACGCCTTGCGATTCCAGTTTGAGTTTCATATCGCCATTTTCGAGCTGACAAAACCCGCTGGTATAACGGCAATTAGAACGGACCGCCAGCGGATAGCTTTGCCCTGGCTGAGCGGCTTTGGGCGTCTCAGACACACTGGCATCGACGGCAAAATAGGCGATCACCGCTAACACTGGCGCAACCAGCATCGCAATAACCACATGTTTATTGGTGAGTAAACGCGTGACCGTTGACATCATGCCTCTCCTTGGCTGGTCGTAACCAACAGTATAAAAGCCCCCGCAGGGGCTTGATAGGTTAACACGGGATTAGTGTGATTGCGCATCACCGGCTCCAGACGGCATACGAACATGCTCGACCAAATCTTGCACCTCTTGCGGTGTTTCTTTCGTCATGCGCGAGACAATGATCGCCACGGCAAAGTTGCACACGGCCCCTACTGCGCCAAAGGCATTTGGCTCGATACCCAGTATCCAGTTGCTACCGAGGCTTTCTAAGTATGTCCAGTCAGAGATAAACAAAATCCCCTTGTGTTGGAATACGTAGAACAGGGTGACGCTGATCCCCGCGACCATACCGGCAACCGCCCCTTCTTTGTTAATGGTCTTGGTAAAGATCCCCATCATGAGTACCGGGAAAATCGATGACGCGGCTAAGCCGAACGCCAGTGCCACCGTCCCGGCCGCAAAGCCTGGTGGGTTGAGCCCTAAGTAGCCGGCCCCAGCGATGGCTAATGCCATAGATATCCGGCTTGCCAGCAGCTCGCCTTTTTCGCTGATATTCGGATTGACGACCCCTTTAATTAAGTCGTGGGATATGGCTGACGATATCGCAAGCAACAACCCGGCGGCAGTCGACAGTGCCGCGGCTAAGCCACCGGCGGCGACCAGGGCAATCACCCAGTTAGGTAGCTTGGCAATCTCTGGGTTGGCCAGCACCATGATGTCGCGGTCAACACGTAGCTCATTGGTTTCTGAATTCGAGGTGTATTGAATTTTCTGATCACCGTTTTTGTCTTCAAAGCCTAGCAGCCCGGTGGTTTCCCAGTTCTTAAACCAGTCTGGACGCTGGTCATAGGCGAGGTTGTCACCGTTCGGTAGATTCACCGTGTCCATTAAGTTCAAGCGCGCCATTGCCGCAACCGCCGGTGCTGAGGTATACAAAATCGCGATAAAGAACAGTGCCCAACCGGCAGATGTCCGTGCATCACGCACCTTAGGGACGGTGAAAAAGCGAATAATAACGTGGGGTAAACCGGCCGTACCTATCATCAGTGACATGGTGTAGGCAAACATGTTGAGAGTACTACCCCGCACGGCGGTGGTGTATTCGACAAAGCCGAGTTCGGTCACCACCTGATCGAGTCGGTCGAGCAAGTACTGATCCGTCCCCGCCATAGTGCTACCTAAACCAAGCTGTGGGAATGGGTTACCCGTCAGTTTGAGGGAGATGAAGATTGCGGGAATAGTGTAAGCTAAAATGAGCACGCAATACTGAGCAATTTGGGTGTAGGTAATGCCTTTCATCCCGCCCATCACGGAATACATAAAGACAATGACCATACCGATTAATAGCCCGGTGGAATAGTCGACTTCTAAGAAGCGGCCAAAGGCGACGCCCACCCCTTTCATCTGGCCGATAACATAGGTGACGGAGGCGATGATCAAACAAACGACGGCAACAATGCGCGCGGTTTTTGAATAGAAGCGCTCACCGACAAACTCTGGCACGGTAAACTTGCCAAACTTACGTAGGTAAGGGGCGAGCAACAGTGCGAGGAGGACGAAGCCGCCCGTCCAGCCCATCAAAAAGACCGAGCCCCCATAGCCCATAAACGCGATTAAGCCGGCCATGGAAATGAACGAGGCAGCTGACATCCAGTCGGCAGCGGTCGCCATCCCGTTCGCCACTGGGTTCACCCCGCCACCGGCGACATAGAACTCTTTGGTGGAGCCTGCGCGTGCCCAGATCGCAATCCCAATATAGAGGGCGAACGTGAACCCGACAACAATATAAGTAATGGTTCTTAAATCCATGTGTTAGTCCTCTTACTCGTCGTCCACGCCGAACTCGCGATCGAGTTTGCGCATTTGTTTGGCATACACAAATATGATGCCGAGGAAGGTATAAATCGATCCCTGCTGAGCAAACCAGAACCCAAGTTTGTAGCCACCAATTTGAATAGTATTGAGGGCATCCACGAATAAGATCCCACAGCCGAATGAGACAACAAACCAGACAATCAGCAGACTGATCATCAGTTTGACGTTTCTTTCCCAGTAGGCTTTCGCGTGTTCCTTGCTTTGAAACGCCATCGCCTTCTCCTTGTTTAGCACGTTAATGGAATGTTACTTGAAGACGATAGCAGGGGATGGACGAAGCGACATTGCAACTTTAGTCGAGCGCAGTCAGCGATAATGAGCGGAAAAAGCAGGGTTTTGTGAGCTAGGTACGGCTGACTCGGGTTGAGCCAGCCAAGTCTTTCGCCAAAGGTCTAACTGAGGTGATAAAACTTTTGGATGCCTTCGAGTAAATTCGCAACGGCGACCGAGGCAAGGATCAGCCCCATGACGCGGCTGATAATCGACGCCCCCACATTCCCAATCACTTTGTGAATCACATTGGCGCCGAGGAGTAAGACCAAGGTCGCGACCAAAACAACAAACATCACCCCAGCGGTCACCGTTTGTTCCGCAATGGCATACCGATTGTTATCTGTGAGCATGACTACCGCCATCATGGCACCGGGGGAGGCAATGGAAGGGACGGCGAGTGGATAAACCGCGGTGGCGGCAATTTCTGCTTTATCAACGTCTTCACTCAGCATTTTAGCTTCTTGGCCGGGTTTTCCTTCACCGAAAATCATGGTGAGGGAAAACAATAGCAACACCAAGCCACCGGCCGCTTGGAATGCGGGTAACGGGATTTGCATGGCTTCAAGCAAAATCTGACCGACAATTAAAAAGAACAGCAAAATGGCAAAGGCAATTGCCACGGCTTTCACCGCGACGCGGCGCTTTTGTTTGGCGGACATGTGGCTGGTTTGCGACAGATAGATGGGCACGCTACCGACAGGGTCGATCACGGCCCATAAAATCACGAATTGCGTAGCAAGAATACTTAACATAGGCGCTCCAAAGTCGGTGTCTAGAGCGCTAGCGTATCAAAGTTCGATATTAGATTGCTGCAATAAAATCACCGCCTGAGTGCGGTTTTTCACGCCCAATTTGCGAAATATAGCCGTCATGTGGGCTTTAATGGTCGCTTCGGATACCGCTAAGTCATAAGCGATCTGCTTATTCAGCAAGCCATCGCAAAGCATTCGCAATACTTTGTACTGCTGTGGGGTCAGTGTGGCGAGTTTGTCAGATAAGCTTTCGCTCTCATCGTCTTCGCCGAGATTATCCGGAAAGCAAGGCGTGCCGTCGAGCACTTGGGTTAACGACTGTACCAACGCACGCATATCGCTGGATTTGGGAATAAAGCCAAAGGCACCATGAGCGCGTACCTGACGGATCACACTCGGCTCTTCACTGGCAGAGATCACCACAATCGGTAGGGTGGGATATTGGTGACGCAGCGCAATCAGCCCTGACATGCCATTCGCGCCAGGCATTTTTAGGTCGAGCAGCACCAAGTCGACCTCAGCATCTCGCGCTAAGATCTGATTTAAACTGTCTAAGCTGTCTGCCTCTAGCAGGTTGGCTCCGCTTATCGCCATATGCACGGATTGAAAGAGGGCGTTCCGAAACAGTGGATGATCATCAGCGATAACGATGGTGTGTTGCGCTTCCATAATGCGGCTATCTTCCCTTTGTTTTCAATAAAGCTACCACCAGATATGGGGTTTATCAATTTTGTAACAAGAGAACTAAGAGATTGATCATTGCTCGCTTTTTACTTCATGTTTCAATCCATGCTGGCGTAGGTGAGTCATGAAAGCTTGAGGTGTTAAAAAGCCGGTAATGCGAGCTGTCGCATGACGCTCTCCATTGGGTAACCAAAAGTCGAGTGTGGGTAGCCCGGCCACGTCTTGGGTGCGCATTAACGCAAAATCATCAGGACGATTTTCACTCAGATCCACTTTAATGCGGTGCATACGGTTGAGCTGCTGAGCCACAGCCGGATCCGTGAAGGTTTTTTGGGCGAATTGTTTACACGGAATGCACCAATCGGCGTAGTAATCAACCAAGGCGACTTGTTGATTAGCCGCGGCGCTGGCGAGCTCTGCATCAAGTGCTTCTTGCGAGTTGACGGTGATAAATGGCGGTGCGGTAGCAGAGGGTGTCGGTGGCACTGTCTCTTGGTGGGTTAGCGCAATATACAGCGCACTGGCACCCAGTGCAGCAATCAATAATCCAGCAGCCAGCGTGAAGCGACGACCCGGTTTCATACTTTTTCCTTTTGCGGCAGATAGGATGAGTATACACACATACCATGACTCGCCTCGAAAAAGGAAATGATGACCTCAAGATGTGCTCACATCGTGAGGCACTGCCACATCAGTGGCAGTGCGTCGCCGACGCTTAGACGCGTTTTTTTGCGCGGCCTTGCACCGCCTTAAAACGTGGATTGGTTTTGCAAATGACGAACATGCGCCCGCGACGCCGAACGACTTGACAGTCAGGATGGCGTTGACGGGCACTTTTTAGTGAATTGACGACTTTCATGCCTGTTCCTTTTTGCGGCGACCGACTTGGCCAAACTTACGCGCAAAGTGGGCAACACGGCCTTCTTTGTTCGTCGCTCGTTGCTTTCCGGTATACACCGGGTGTGATGCGCTTGAGATATCTAGCGGGTAGTAAGGATAGGTTTTGCCATCTTGCCACTCGATGGTACGTGATGTTTGCAAGGTTGAGCCGACAATAAAATAGGCGTCAACGCTGGTGTCATGAAAAACGACAGAACGATATTCGGGGTGGATATTGGCTTTCATAACGACTCCCTATTGTTTGTTATGATATAACATAACACTTACTAAGGAGGATGAAAAGTCCATCAGTGTCTAGGTGAAAGATCTCAATTTCTGAACTTTTTGTTGTCAGTTCGCGAAAAGTGTTACTTTTTCTTACCTGAATCAACATGCGCGTGACTGTACCTGGTTAGGATTTGGCCATGGTGCTGAGCGCGGTTGCTCACATCTCCCACCAAGGATGGTGCTTATCGGTGGTGGTAAGCAGACGGAGGAATCGTCATATCGTATCTACGCCCCAATACGCCATGTGCGTGCCATAAGACAATGAATGCATGTGAACGGGCGTGTGGGGACGTCTATCCAAAGTAGGAGAAAGTTATGTTCTTGGTTGAGTTATTAGTGGTACTCAGCTGCATCTTAATCGGTGCCCGTATCGGCGGCATTGGTTTAGGTGTGATGGGCGGGGTCGGGCTCGCGGTACTCAGTTTTGGTTTCGGTTTGCAACCCACGCATCCACCTATCGACGTGTTGCTGATGATCATGGCGGTGGTCGCCGCTGCAGCAACCATGCAAGCTGCAGGTGGCTTGGATTTTTTAATTAAAATTGCCACCAATATATTACGTAAAAACCCACGTCACATTACCTTTGTTGCCCCTTTAGTGACTTATGTCTTCACCATGATGGCGGGAACCGGACACGTTGCCTATTCGGTCTTACCTGTTATCGCTGAAGTCAGTCGTAAAAGCGGCATTCGTCCGGCTCGCCCTTTGGGTATGGCGGTCATTGCCTCGCAATTTGCGATTGTAGCCAGCCCCATCGCGGCAGCGGTGGTTGCCTGTGTGGCCTTTTTAGAGCCGCAAGGCATTACCCTTACCGATGTGCTGTCGGTCACCATTCCTAGCACCTTTATTGGTCTTGCTTTGGCGTGTGTGATTGTTAATAAGCTGGGTAAAGAGCTTAAAGACGATCCTGAATATCAACGCCGTTTACAAGATCCCGACTTTCGTCGAGAAATGGAAGCGGATTTGGCGGTGGAAGATATCGAAGTCACGCCAGCAGCGAAGAAATCGGTTGGCTTGTTCTTATTTGGTGCTTTAGCGGTCGTCGTCATGGGGGCATTCCCAACCCTGCGACCGGCCTTTGATGGCGAGCCAATGGGAATGGCGCATACCATTGAAATCGTGATGTTGTCAGTCGGTGCACTGATCATTTTGACCTGTAAGCCAGATGGCAATGCGATTAGCCAAGGTTCGGTATTCCATGCGGGGATGCGTGCCATTGTCGCTATCTTTGGTATTGCGTGGCTAGGTGATACCTTGATTGGTGGCCATGGTGAGATGGTGAAAGAGGCGGTGTCTGGCTTGGTAGAAATGGCGCCATGGACATTTGCGTTTGCGCTGTTCGCCTTGTCAGTGATGGTGAACAGTCAAGGTGCGACGACAGCGGTATTGGTGCCGGTGGCGATTACCTTGGGGCTGCCGCCTTCGATGATTATTGCGACCTTTGTAGCGGTGAATGGCTACTTCTTTATTCCTAACTACGGGCCTATCATTGCATCCATCGACTTTGACCGAACCGGCACCACGCGGATAGGTAAGTACATTTTTAATCACAGCTTTATGGCACCAGGCTTGCTGAGTATGGTGTTCAGTATCGCTTGTGGTTTGCTGATTACGCAGGTGCTGTAACGGCGGTTTACGGTATAAAAGAAGGGCGCTTTCAGCGCCCTTTGTTGTCTCTATCGGTCGTCGGTGTCTGTTGTGAGTGACCCACTACGATGACTGACCCACTACGCGTTAAAACGTTTACCGCGATACTTAGGATGCATCAGGTTTTCAACCGAGAAGATCTCGTCCAGCTCCCCCTCGGTCATTAAACCGCGTTCGAGCACCACTTCTTTAACGCTCTTACCTGTTTCAGCACAAATCTTACCGACAATATCGCCCTCGTGGTGGCCGATAAAGGGGTTAAGATAAGTGATGATGCCAATCGAGTTATGCACATAGTGCTCGCACACCGCTTGGTTAACGGTAATCCCGCTCACACATTTTTCACCGAGATTGCGGCAACCATTGGCTAAAATCGAGATAGACTCAAACAGCGCCTGCCCAATGACGGGCTCCATCACGTTAAGCTGGAGCTGACCGGCTTCGGCGGCAAAGGTGATGGTGGTGTCATTCCCCATTACCCGGTAGCAAACCTGGTTAACCACTTCTGGGATCACCGGGTTAACCTTAGCGGGCATGATGGATGAACCGGCCTGCATTTCGGGTAGGTTAATTTCATTGAGCCCCGCACGTGGGCCCGAGGAAAGTAGACGGAGGTCGTTACAAATCTTCGATAGTTTCACTGCCAGGCGTTTTAGCGCACCATGCACCATCACATAGGACCCACAGTCTGACGTGGCTTCAATCAAATCTTCGGCCGGGATACAGGGTAAGCCCGTGATTTCAGCCAGGCGTTTTACCGCCAGTTGTTGATAGCCTTCGGCGGCATTCAACTTAGTACCAATCGCGGTCGCGCCGAGGTTTACCTCTAACAGTAACGCTGCGGTGTATTTGATGTTTTTAATCTCCTCGCGCAGTAGCACTGAGAAGGCTTTGAACTCTTGCCCGACCGTCATCGGCACCGCATCCTGCAGCTGGGTGCGGCCCATTTTGATCACGTGTGCATAGGCTTCGGCCTTGGCGTCGAATTCTTTTTGCAGATAATCAATCGCATCCATTAATTTTAGAATGCTGTTGTAAACGGCAATACGAAAACCGGTGGGGTAGGCACAATTGGTCGATTGGCTCTTATTGACGTGATCGTTGGGATTAATCACATCATAGTCACCTTTTTCGTGCCCCATCAGCTCAAGCGCAAGGTTGGCAATCACCTCATTGGCATTCATGTTGACTGACGTCCCTGCGCCGCCTTGAAAGACGTCCGAGGGGAATTGATCCATGCATTTGCCTGTTTGTAGGATTTGGTCGCAGGCTTTGATGATGTAATCGCCGACATCTGCGGGGATCACGCCGAGCTCTTGGTTTGCCATCGCGGCGGCTTTTTTGGTGTAAACCATGCCGCGTACGAAATCGGGGATATCAGAAATCCGGGTGCCGGAAATAGTAAAGTTTTCGATCGCCCGCAGCGTATGGATGCCGTAGTAGGCATCGGCAGGTACTGCGCGTTGGCCGAGTAAATCTTCTTCTAAACGGGTTGCTGTGGTTAGGGTTGAGGTTTCATTGGGTGTTATAATCGTCTGAGACATGCGTTGGCCTTAACATCAAGTTATTATAATGATTAAAACGTCGCCACAAATTTTGCTGTAGAATCCATTCCTCAGAGATTTTGGCTGGATGTATTATCTGTTACATCCTTTCAGCCGCCATTACAGCATATAATGCGGTGAAAAGGGCTGACCCCGGTCACAGCTGTAGCATGGCGCACAGACAAAATGCGCTTTCTTGCACTTTGATTCAAGGGCTAAATTCGGTTTCGTTGTTCGGCTTTTGGCGGATTTTGATGTTAGGATGAACAGTCCATTTCCAGCGCGAGGTGAATCGTGTTTCCAATCTTATTGCTGCTATTTATTCTGGTCCCAGTGATTGAAATCGGCCTGTTCATTCAGGTTGGTGGTTGGTTGGGATTGTGGCCAACACTGGCGCTGGTTTTGATCACCGCATTCGTCGGCGCCTCTTTGGTACGGAGTCAAGGACTGATGACTCTGGCTTCGGTGCAAGATAGGCTCAACCGCGGTGAGTTACCCGCCCAGCAAATCCTTGAAGGCGTGATGCTGGCCGTCGCCGGTGTGCTGCTGTTAACGCCAGGTTTCATGACCGATGCGATGGGGATGTTGGTGCTTTTGCCTGGGCCGCGAGCCGCGCTCGCCAAACAAGTGATGAAGCGCGTCACTGTGTCTCAAGCGAGCTTTAGCCAAGGTAACTTTCATCAAGGGGGCAATACGCAAGGTCCTTTTGGGGAGGACCCGTTCCGTCGCGGAGGCCGTGGCGAGGATGGCAATACCTTTGAAGGGGAATATGAGCGCAAAGATGGCGACGATGATGACCATCGCCTACGCTAAGTCATGTTGGGGTTAAACCCAGTCGAAAGGCCGCATGAGGATGCGGCCTTTTTCGATCATGGCGTCCGCTTACTCGGTGAGCTCGGGGCGCTGACGGTATTGGTCGAGTGATGCTGGGTTATCCAGCGCACTTAACTGCGCCACGTCTTGGCCATGGACCACATCGCGCACCGCCAACTCGGCCAGTTTCCCTGACTTGGTGCGTGGAATATCGCTCACCTCGGCAATCACGGCGGGAACGTGACGCGGTGTGCACTGGGTGCGGATGGTTTTTTTGATGGCTTGCTTGAGCGACTCATCCAATGTCACGCCGGCGGCGAGTTTGACGAATAGCACCACGCGGACATCATTTTGCCATTGCTGACCAATGACTACCGAATCCATGATCTCGCTAAGCTGATTCACATGGCGATAGATTTCCGCCGTACCAATTCGCACCCCGCCTGGGTTTAATACCGCATCAGACCGACCATAAAACACCATGCCACCTTGTGCGGTCAGGCGCACATAGTCACCATGAAACCAGATATCATCAATCTTGTTCCAATAGGCGTTGTGATAGCGACTACCATCGGTATCGTGCCAAAAGCCAACCGGCTGGTTGGGGAAGCTATTACAACACACCAGCTCCCCTTTCTGCTCTTCAACCGCTTGCCCTTGGGCGTTAAACACTTGTACATCGAGCGCCAAGCCTCGCTTTTGGCTTTCGCCGCGATAAACCGGTGACAGTGGGCTGCCAAGAACAAAACAGCCACAAATGTCGGTGCCGCCCGCAATCGAGCTTAACTGCAGATCGGACTTTATCTTTTGATAGACATAATCAAACTGCTCGGGCGCAAGTACCGAGCCGGTCGAACACAGGACACGTAACGACGCCAGCGAGTAATCATCTTTTGGCGCCACCCCTTGTTTTTCCAATGCCTCTAAGTATTTCGCCGCCGTGCCAAAAAGGGTGAGCTGGTGCCGCTCGGCCAGTCGCCAAAGTACTCCCGCATCCGGATAAAACGGCGAGCCATCATAAAGCACCAAGGTCGCGCCACTTGCTAAAGCGCTGACTTGCCAATTCCACATCATCCAGCCGCAGGTGGTGAAATAGAAAAAGCGATCGCCGGGGCGCACATCCGAATGGAGCTGATGCTCTTTCAAATGATTGAGCAATATCCCCCCCACCGAATGAATAATGCACTTGGGCTTACCCGTGGTGCCGGAAGAGTACAGCACAAAGAGTGGGGCATTGAACGCCACGCGGGTAAAGCGAAGCGGCGGCGCGTCCTTGGCTAATAAGTCTTGCCAGTTATCCACGCCAGCAGGTAAAGAAGGTCGATCACCATCAAAAGGGATCACCACTAGGCGCTCAATGGCCGGTACGTTACCCACCACCTGCTGCGCTTTATTCAGGCAGTCATAAGTTTTGCCGTTGTAGTGGTAGTGATCGGTGGTAAACAGCACTTTGGGCTCGGTTTGGCCAAAACGGTCTAACACACTGTCGACGCCAAAGTCCGGTGAAGTTAAGGTCCAAATCGCGCCTAGTGCCGCGGTGGCAAGCATCGCAATCACGGTTTCCGGTAGGTTGGGTAAATAGCCGGCAACCACATCGCCTGGTTGAACGCCTTGCGTATCTAGGTAGTGACGGATGGCCGCCACCTGATCGACGAGCTCACGCCAAGTGAGGGTGCGTGCTACCTCATGCTCACCGCTAAAAATCATCGCCGGTTGGTCGGCATATTGCTCTGCGTGCTTGAGCAGGTTTTCGGCATAGTTCAGACGTGCGGTGGGAAACCACTGGCTATCCCGATTAGGGTGCTCGGGGTCGATATCGCACACTCTCTCGCCCGGATCGCCGATCACGCCAGCAAATTGCCATAACTGTTGCCAAAAATCGCCGCTTTGGCGTACTGACCATGCATAAAGATCGTCATAGCCACTCAGCTGGGTGTCGTGATCTTGATTCACGGCACGGATAAACGCGGCGAGTAAGGTGTGGGTTTGACGTTCCTTATCCGGCGCCCACAACAATCCGTCTTTCATGTCCTCTCCTTAGCTCTTATCAGGGTGTGCCTGTATAAATGCATCCAGCGCTTGGCATTGTGATTCAATGCGCGTCAGGGTTGGGTAGGCCGTTAAATCAAACGCAAATCGGCGTGCATTAAACAGCTGCGCGACCAAACAAATATCGGCCAAATTGGGCGCTTCGCCGCCAATAAAGGAGCTGTCTAATCCTTGTAATTTGGCTTCCAAACCATCGAACCCTTGTTTTAGCCAATGGTGATACCAAGTGATTTTGTCGTCATCACTGTGGCCAAAGGGGCCGGTTAAGTATTGCAGAACCCGCAAGTTATTGAGTGGATGCACATCACAGGCAATGTCGAGCGCCAGTGAGCGGCACTGGGCTTTTTGCACTGGATCACTGGGGAGCAGTTTGACCTGCGGATAGCGCTCATCGAGGTATTCGATAATAGCCAGTGATTGGCTCAAGGTGACATCGCCATCGACCAAGGTAGGCACTAAACCGGCGGGGTTGAGCGAACGATAGGCGTCGCTTTGCTGGTGTTTATCCAGCAAAGACACGGTTTCTCGTTGGTAGGCGAGGCCTTTAAGGCCAAGGGCGATGCGGACGCGGTAGGCCGCGGTCGACTTACTGTAATCATAAAGCAGCATACAAGCTCCTAGACGGCGTCAACGTCAAGCGCGCCCAGAGACTCTAGGCGCGCATCAAAGTTACTCGGCGATGTAACGGGTTACGGTTTGCTCAATGGCACCGAAAATAGACGCATCTTGGCTGTCGCGCATATCGATGGTGACGCTATCGCCAAAGGTCATAAACGGGGTTTTGGCCTCGCCTTGGTCGATAATTTCCAGCATGCGCTTTTCGGCTAAGCAGCAAGAGCCTTTACTGCGATCGGTGTTGGACACGGTGCCGGAGCCAATAATGGTCCCAGCACTGACATGGCGGCTTTTCGCCACATGCGCGACCAGCTCGGCAAAATCAAAGGTCATATCCACACCCGCGTCGGGCGAACCGAACCATTCGCCGTTGAGGGTGACATGCATCGGTAGGTGGACTTTATGATCGCGCCAGTGATCGCCCAGCTCATCTGGGGTAACCGCCACTGGTGAAAATGCAGAAGCCGGCTTAGATTGGAAAAAGCCGAACCCTTTGGCAAGCTCGCCGGGGATCAGGTTGCGCAGTGAAACGTCGTTGACCAGCATCAGCAGTTTAATGTGTTGGCCCGCTTTGTCAGCACTAAGGTGCATGGGCACATCATCGGTGACGACGGCAAGCTCGGCTTCAAAGTCACAGCCCCACGCATCATCGACCAATTCAATCTCCTCACGTGGGCCGAGAAAGCCATCAGACATGCCTTGATACATCAGTGGATCGGTCCAAAAACTCTCAGGCATTTGTGCGCCGCGTGCTTTGCGCACCAGTTCAACGTGGTTAACGTAGGCGCTACCATCCGCCCACTGATAGGCGCGGGGCAGTGGTGAGTCGCAGACGCTGGGGTCAAAGGCAAAGGACTCACTGACTTGGTTGTCATTGAGCGCGTCGTAGCGCTGAGTCAGTTTGGGCGCCAGTGTCGCCCAATGATCGAGTGCCGCTTGTAGTGTGGGTGCAATATCGTCGGCGTAGACGGCGCGAGTAAGGTCACGAGAGACCAAAATCAATTTGCCATCACGTCCGTGTTTGAGTGAAGCCAGTTTCATTGCTTTCTCCTTCGCTATTCTGCGTCACTTGGCGTGCGCCAAGAGTAAACATAATCGGTCAGTTCGGTGGCTTTCGCCGCGTCGCCCATATCAAGAGGCATGCGGGTATCGATCATCACCGCCACTTCATCGGTCTCTTTTTTCTGATGTTTTTTGCCCGCGGCGAACGCTTTTGGGTGAGGGCCATGTGGGAAGCCACAAGGGTGTAGGGTCACCATGCCGGCATCAATGTTATCGCGGCTGAAAAAGTCACCTTGGTGATAGAAAAGCACTTCATCATAGTCATCGTTATTGTGGTAGAAAGGCACCTTCAGTGCGCCAGGATCCGACTCGATTGGGCGGGGGACAAAGGTGCAAATCACAAAACCTTGCGCGACAAAGGTGGTGTGCGCGGATGGCGGTAAGTGATAACGATGGCTCATCAACGGGCGGATATCTCGCCAGTTGAGTCGGAATACGGTGAGGTTGCCCTTCCAGCCCACCGCATCGAGTGGGTTATAAGGATAAGTGACACGGTTAAGCTGCTGGCGCGATTTGATCATCACCTGCCAGCTTTCGCTGTCGGATTGCTGGGCTTTAAAGCTATCGTCAATGCGCGCATGTTCTAACACCGCGGGGTCAAACACCGCATGTTCGCCGACAATGCCTCGTTCGGCGCTCATGTAGGAGCCATGAGTCGCTTCAATCATCAGCAAAGTGGTGGCGTCATCCGGCACCAGCCGCCAGCTGGTGGCGCGAGGAATGATCAAATAATCGCCTTTGGTGTAGCGCAAGTGGCCATAATCGCAATACAGCGAGCCTTCACCCTGATGGACAAACAAGCAATCGTCACCATCGCTGTTGCGCACTAGATAAGACATGGCGGTATCGGTGCGCCATAAGCGAACCTGAACGTTGGCATTGGATAACAGCACCGGTGCATCCATTGGCGACGTGCCTTGGGTTTCAACTCGGTTGGTGTCAAAAGCATGCGGTCGCAATGGCCCTTCCCACTCGCTCCAGCCCGTCGGGGGGTGGCGGTGATACATATGACTGGCCGGGCCAAAAAAGCCTTCTTTGCCACACTCGCGCTCGTAGGTTCCCTCGGGAAAGTCGCAGTGGGCTTGACGAGAGGCATCTCCTTCACGAATGGGGAATGAAAACCACTTTCGCATAACTCGCTCCTTGTGCTGGGCGGCCGAGCTCACTGGGACCGCCAAATAGTTTCAAAAGAAACAATCTATCCGTTTATACTAGCGATCAGAGACGAGAAAAAGCAACGCACTGTTAACAAATATTTTACCTTGTGTGTTCAGTATTTTTGCCGCTTAAAAACCTTAAGTGTAAACAAAGCACTACCTTTGCATCTTATCGAAGCCTCTCGTAAAGTAGGTTATATGTTTTCACTTGAAACTAATTGATATGACCCTTCCTCATTTAACGCTCGATAGCTTTTTGCCTTATAAGCTGGTTCACACGGCGGAGTTGGTGGCAGATAGTCTTGCGGCACGTTATGAAGCAGAGTTTGGATTATCGCGTCCAGAATGGCGCGTGCTGGCCTCTTTGGGGGCACGGGATGGCGTGATGGCGAAAGATTTAGCCGCAGAAACGCGGCTGGATAAAGTAAAAGTGTCGCGCTTGCTTACCCGTTTAGAGCAGCACCAGCTGGTAGAGCGACGCGCGTGCCAAGGTGATCAGCGCGCCGCGTTAGTCCATTTGACCGACAAAGGACGCACCCATTATCAGACCATTGTTCCCAAAGTACTGGAGTGGGAAAAAGCCATGCTCGAGGGACTCAGTGCCGCGCAGTATCAAGCGCTTTATCAGGCGTTAGACGCTCTGCAGCACCGCGTTCATGAGTTGGCTCAGACGGGCAATGACGCCGCGAGTGTTTGACGGCGCAACACCACAGCATAGAGGTACGCCATAATACCCGCCAGCAGGTTGGCAATCGCGATGCCCGCAAACAAGCCATGGGTGCCGTTGACCATGCCGCCCAGCCACGCACAAGGTACTAAGAAGACAAACAAACGGACGAGGTTGCAGGCGAACGAATGCAGCGAACGCTTCATCGCATTCAGGCCGCCGACCAATAACATCAAGGTGCCTTGTAAGCCGTAACTGGCCGGAACCACCATCAAATAGTGGGCAATTTCTTGTTGCACCCGCACATCGTCACTGAACAAATTCGCAATCAGATCGATAAAAGGCCACAGCGACAAGTACAAGGCAAACTGGAACAAGATGGCAAAGCGCATCGCGCTAAACAGCGCCTGAAAGGCCCGTTGATGGTATTGCGCACCAAAGTTTTGCGACATTAAGGGCGTGAGCGATGACGTCATCGCCATCATCACAATTAATAAAATGGCTTCAATGCGTTGAGCGGCGCCATAGGCGGCAACGCTTTCTGTTCCCTGTGAGGCGAGCATCATCATTAAAATGGCGCCTGCGGCTGGGTTTAAGGCATTGGTCATTCCAGCTGGCATGCCAATTTTGAGGATCTGACGCACGTCAGTCGCTAGCTTGTTCCATTGCGGCGCCATCAGCAGTCGCTCACGGCGGATAAGTATACTCAGTGCGGCTATCAATGCACCGGCCCAACTGACGGCGCTGGCGATGGCCGCCCCTTGAACACCCAGTTCGGGAAACGGTCCCAAGCCAAATATCAGTAAGGGGTCGAGCGCTCCATTAATCAGGCCGGAGACCATCATGATTTTTGCTGGGGTTTTGGTATCGCCCGTGGCGCGGATGGCGGCGTTTCCTGCCATGGGTACCACGAGCAATGGAATAGTGAGATACCAGACCTGCATGTAATCGTGGATTAACGGCAATAAGTTGTCGCTTGCCCCGAGTGCGGAGAACACCGGATTGATGGTAGCGGCCCCTAACCAGCCGACGGCCATTACCATGAATACCGCCAAGATCAAACCGTGACTCGACACCCGCGCGGCATCTTGATGATCGCCCTGGCCGAGTAATCGCGCGACCAAGGCAGCAATACCCACGCCTAATCCGAGCGTGATGGAGTTGACCGCAAAGGTGATGGGAAAGGTGAAGCTCACCGCAGCGAGTGCTTCCGTGCCAAGCAGTGAAATAAAGAAGGTATCCACCACATTGAACATGATGATCGCGAACAGCCCAAATACCATGGGTACGGTCATCTTACGCAATGTGAGGTTGATCGGGGCGGATAGCAGCCCGTGTTTGTCGTTCATAATCGCTTATCACTGGGTTGGGACGGCTTACCCTAGCGGATCCTCACAATTGGAGAAAGTTGCCAGTCTAAAAAAACAAAAAAATTGCTGTAAAACCCTTGGGAAAGAAAAAGGGCGTCCCCACATAGGGAATTACATCAGGAACCGGACGCATGTACGGCCTGTGTGCATACTTACTTCATCAAACGGAACATCATTACTAATTCAGGAGACGACCGATGAACATTCGTCCACTACATGATCGCGTTATCGTTGAGCGCCAAGAAGCTGAGTCTAAATCAGCAGGCGGCATCGTGTTAACTGGTTCTGCTGCAGAAAAGTCTACCCGCGGCAAAGTGCTGGCGGTAGGTAAAGGCCGTATTCTTGAAAACGGCAACGTGCAGCCATTGGACGTTCAAGTGGGTGACACTGTTATCTTCTCTGAAGGCTTTGGCACCAAGACGGAAAAAATCGAGGGTCAAGAAGTTCTGATCTTGTCTGAAAGCGACATCATGGCAATCGTTGAATAATTCATTTCACCTCCAATCAATAAATTAAGAAAGGAATAGAATCATGGCTGCTAAAGACGTTAAATTTAGTGACGACGCGCGTGCGAAAATGCTCGAAGGTGTGAATGTTCTGGCTGATGCCGTAAAAGTCACACTGGGCCCTAAAGGCCGTAACGTAGTACTAGACAAATCATTCGGTGCCCCAACCATCACCAAAGATGGTGTCTCTGTTGCCCGTGAAATTGAACTGGAAGACAAGTTCCAGAACATGGGCGCACAAATGGTGAAAGAGGTGGCGTCGCAGTCAAACGATGCGGCGGGTGACGGTACGACAACTGCAACTGTATTGGCGCAATCTATCGTCAATGAAGGCTTGAAAGCGGTTGCAGCGGGCATGAACCCAATGGATCTTAAGCGTGGTATCGACAAAGCAGTTGTTGCGGCGGTTGAAGAGCTGAAAAACCTATCAGCGCCTTGCACCAGCAACAATGCCATCGAGCAAGTGGGCACGATTTCTGCCAACTCTGACCACACCGTTGGTAAGATCATCGCTCAAGCGATGGAAAAAGTAGGTCGTGATGGCGTGATTACCGTTGAAGAAGGCCAATCACTGCAAGACGAACTGAGCGTCGTAGAAGGCATGCAGTTCGACCGTGGTTACCTGTCTCCTTACTTCATCAATAACCAAGAAGCCGGTAACGTTGAGCTGGATAACCCATTTATCCTGCTGATCGACAAAAAAGTCTCGAACATCCGCGAGCTGCTACCAACCCTTGAAGCGGTTTCTAAAGCGTCTCGTCCACTGCTTATCATTGCAGAAGACCTTGAAGGTGAAGCTCTGGCAACCTTGGTGGTCAACAACATGCGTGGCATCGTTAAAGTTGCGGCTGTAAAAGCACCTGGGTTCGGTGACCGTCGTAAAGCGATGCTACAAGATATCGCAACCTTGACAGCAGGTACTGTGGTTTCTGAAGAAATCGGCATGGACCTAGAGAAAGTGACGCTGGAAGATTTGGGTCAAGCCAAACGTGTCACTGTTACTAAAGACAACACCACCATCGTTGACGGTGTTGGTGAGGAAGCTGCGATTGAAGGGCGTGTTGCGCAGATTCGTCAGCAAATCGAAGAAGCGACGTCTGATTACGACAAAGAGAAACTGCAAGAGCGCGTCGCCAAACTGGCTGGCGGTGTTGCGGTGATCAAAGTCGGTGCAGCGACTGAAGTCGAAATGAAAGAGAAGAAAGACCGTGTTGAAGATGCTCTGCACGCAACACGTGCGGCGGTTGAAGAAGGCGTGGTTGCCGGTGGTGGCGTTGCGCTTATCCGTGCTGCAAGCAAAGTCGGTGATCTGAAAGGTGACAACGAAGAGCAAAACGTCGGTATCCGTGTTGCGCTGCGCGCCATGGAATCACCACTTCGTCAAATCGCGACTAACGCGGGTGATGAAGACTCAGTGGTTGCTAACAAAGTGAAATCTGGCGACAACCACTTTGGCTACAATGCATCAACCGGCGAATACGGTGACATGATTGAGATGGGCATCCTTGACCCAACCAAGGTGACACGTAGTGCGCTACAGTTCGCTGCCTCTGTTGCGGGTCTGATGATCACGACTGAAGCCATGGTTACCGATCTGCCACAAAAAGACGGCGGTGCTGATATGGGCGCGGCTGCTGGTATGGGTGGCATGGGCGGAATGGGCGGCATGATGTAATCGCCTTTCCCTCAGAAATGAAAAACCCAGCTTCGGCTGGGTTTTTTCGTTGTGTGCTGTCTGAATCTATTTTTAATCGTCAGTGTGCTGAGATGGATGAGAATATGTTCATCACGGCCACACCAGAGACAATCAATGCCATTCCGATCACCGCCGGCGTATCCAGCTTTTGGCCAAAGACCAGCCAGCCAATCAAAGCAATCAATGTCACGCCCGCGCCGGCCCATATGGCATAGGCGATGCCTACGGGAATTGCGCGCAAAGTGAGGGCGAGTAGATAAAAAGAGAAACTGTATCCCACCACCACTAATATCGAAGGAACGAGCTTAGAAAAGCCGTCACTGTTTTTGAGTGATGCGGTTGCAATCACCTCTGCCACAATAGCAAACCCTAGAAAAAGCCAATGCTTCATATCGATGACTCCCAAGTGAGAAACAGGTGAGCCATGCTACCAGCCAATTTTTATGATGTATGCCTCATTTTGAGTAGAGAGGAGTGAAAGATACGATCGGGCATGTAAGCCAAGGTGAACACTGGCGGCAAAATATAGGGGGTAAAATAGACAAAAAAACGTGTTTTGTACGAATTTCGTTCAGGTGAGATTTTTTTTAAAAAAAGGGGTTGCGGTAAAAACTGAGATCTCTATACTGCGCTTCCTGTTGACGGGGCAACGAGACGCAAGTCACGAAATGCCGACCACAAAGTCAACACGCTCTTTAACAATTTGACCTATGCAATCTGTGTGGGCACTCGTTGAGAATAGACAAAAAGATTTATTCGATGAACTGAGTGACCAAACGA
>NZ_MUEZ01000003.1:0-211776 GCF_001996015.1 Salinivibrio sp. ML198 | reverse complement strand
TGGTGGTGGAGGAAGGATTCGAACCTTCGAAGGCTGAGCCGTCAGATTTACAGTCTGATCCCTTTGACCGCTCGGGAACTCCACCACGGGAACGAGGCGAATCTTACCAAACCGACTGGAGCTGTAAAGGGTTTTCTCTGTCCCGATTAGTGGTTGGTGCTTTTTTCAGCGTCTTGCGTGCGAAAAACGGTGTAAGTGAGCTTTTTTGATGTTTTTTGAAACCTGGCTGTCCTTACACAGTCTTACCTCTGTCTCGCTTTATCGCACAATCCTATGTAATAACGATAAAAAACAGTGTCTTTACAATTCTTTAAGGACAAAAACATGCAGATCAGTACACTGGTGCTATCCAACATATAAGGTACATGGCAATGAAAAAGTGGATGCTATTGGGCGTCGTGGTATTGGCGGGCGTCGCGTTCTGGAAGTGGGGCGATATCCAGCCCTCGAGCGAGGAGGCCTCTGCGCCACCACCGGGGGCACGATCTGTGGATGTGATGACGGCACAAGTGGAAACCAAACCGGTTGCGCCGTCGTTGTCATTGGTGGGCAATGTTAAAGCCCATCAGCAGATTGATATTGAGTCAGAAGTCTCGGCGCGCATTGAAACTGTGCATGTAAAACCGGGCGAGACGGTTGAAAAAGGGGCGCCTTTGGTGACCTTTAATCGCGCCAAAGCCCAAGCGGCGGTGTTGGAAGCGTCGGCTTATCTCAATGATGAGCAGCGCAAGCTAAAGGAGTACACCAAGCTGGCGCAACGTGGTGCCTTAACACAAACCGAGTTGGATGCGCAGCAAGCCAGTGTCAATATTGCCAAGGCCCGTTTGCAATCGGCGCAATCTGATTTAGATGATCATCGTTTAATCGCGCCTTTTTCCGGTCGCATTGGTTTGTTTGATTTAAGCGTCGGCCAGCGCGTGGATGTGGGCGAAACGCTTTTTAGTCTCGACAACCTGTCACGCATGAACCTTGATATTCAGGTGCCAGAGCAATACGTCGGACTGCTTTATCCCAATATGCCAGTGGCGGTCACGTCGCAAGCGTATCCCGATGATGCCTTTACCGGCACGGTGAGCGTGGTGGACTCTCGGGTGGATAAAGACGCGCTATCAGTCAGTGTTCGTGTGGCGCTGGATAACCCTGAACGCCAATTGCAGCCCGGCATGCTGATGGAGGCGAAACTGACCTTGCCGGAGCAGCAAGCGGTGATTGTGCCTGTGCAAGCTCTGCAGTATTCCGGTACGCGTCGCTATGTCTTCCGCGTTGATGGCGAAGGCATTGCCCATCGTACTGAAATTACCCTTGGTGCGCGGATTGATAACCAAGTGGTGGTGAGTAAAGGACTTGAACCCGGTCAGCACATTGTGGTGCAAGGTTTGGTGAATATGCGCGATGGGGCGCAAGTGTCTGTATTAAATGCGGAAGCACCGAAAAATCCAGAAGATGACCAAAGCCGTATCGATGATACCGTGTCTGAGACGGAGGCCAGCTAATGTGGTTGTCTGATGTCTCAGTGAAACGGCCAGTGATGGCGATCGTATTGAGCTTGTTGTTATGTGTCTTTGGCGCGGTTTCTTTCTCGACCTTGTCCGTGCGTGAGATGCCTGATATCGATAGCCCGGTGGTGAGTATTTACACCGGCTATTCTGGCGCCTCGGCCAGCATTATGGAAAGCCAAGTCACGCAGTTGATTGAGGATGAGCTTTCCGGCATTAGCGGCATTGAAGAGATCACCTCGGTCAGCCGCAATGGCTCATCACGGATCACGGTGGAATTTAAACTCGATCACCCTCTGACCGAGGGGGTGAGTGATGTGCGTGATGCCGTGGCGCGCGCGCAAGGGGGACTGCCTGATGATGCCAACGATCCGATTGTGTACAAAGACAACGGCACTGGCGAAGCGGCGGTTTATATCAACTTGGCCTCGTCAGAGATGGACCGCAACCAACTGACGGAATACGCCCAACGTACGCTGGAAGATAGATTCAGCTTGATCTCTGGGGTGAGCTCGGTCGATTTATACGGCGCGCTGTATAAAGTGATGTATGTGAAGCTGGATCCCACCCAAATGGCGGGGCACGGTGTCACCACCCAAGATATTCTTGATGCATTGCGGGATGAAAACTTAGAAAGCCCGGGCGGGGAAATCCGCAATGACGTGATGACCATGCCAGTGCGTAGCGATCGTTTATATCGTGACGCAGAGGATTTTAAACAACTGGTGGTACGCACCACGGCGAATGGCACCGCGATTTATTTGTCGGATGTGGCGGAGGTGGCCATTGGCTCACGGAACGAAGATGCCACCTATAAAAACAATGGTATCAATAATTTAAGTTTGGCGCTGATCCCACAATCCGATGCCAATCCGCTCGATATTTCTGACCGCGCTCATAAGCTTGTCGATGAGATGCAGACCTTCCTGCCCGAAGGTACGCGTCTTTGGGTGGATTACGATACTACGGTATTTATTGAGCGCTCGATTGAGGAAGTGTATAGCACCCTCTTTATCACTGGGGCGCTGGTGGTATTAGTCCTGTATATCTTTATCGGCCAAGCGCGCGCCACCTTGATCCCAGCAGTGACTGTGCCGGTATCCTTGATATCCGCCTTTATCGTTGCCTCAGCGATGGGCTTTTCGATTAACTTGCTGACCTTAATGGCGCTTATTCTCGCGATAGGCCTCGTGGTGGATGATGCCATTGTGGTGGTCGAAAATATCTTCCACCACTTACAACAAGGCGATAAACCCTTGGTGGCCGCTTACCGTGGCGCACGGGAGGTGGGTTTTGCAGTGATCGCCACCACCGCAGTGTTGGTGATGGTGTTCCTCCCCATTACCTACATGGATGGCATGATTGGTAAGTTGTTCACCGAGTTTGCAGTGATGCTCGCCGTCACCGTGCTCTGTTCGTCCTTAATAGCGTTGACGCTTACGCCGGTGCTTGGCAGTAAACTGCTGCGCTTAAATGTGGCATCTAGTCCTGTGAACCGCGTGATCACCCGTGGGTTTGATGTGCTTGAAAGTTACTATCGCCGAGTATTGGCACATGTCCTGCGTTGGCGTTGGATTGCGCCTGTGGTTATCTTGCTCTGTATTGGCGGCAGTGGCGTGCTGATGCAACACTTACCGTCGCAATTAGTGCCACAAGAAGATCGCGGGGTGCTGCTGGCGTTTGTCCGTGGTGCGGAAGGCACGGCGTACAACCGTATGGTGGGCAATATCGAGCAAATTGAGCAGCGCTTAATGCCCTTGGTCGAGGCGGGGACCCTGAGCTCGGTCAGCTTACAAACGCCAGCGTTTGGTGGTCGGGCCGGCGATCAAACGGGCTTCGTGATCATGCTATTGCCGGATTGGGATGAGCGCGACCGCTCCGCACAAGATATCTTGGCGGAAGTCCGGCAGGTGTTAAATGGTGTGCCAGATGTGCAAGTGTTCCCGTTTGCGCCTGGTTTTGGGGGTGGCAGTTCAGAGCCCGTGCAATTTGTGTTAAGTGGTCCAGACTATCCTGAGCTTCACCGCTGGGCGGAGAAATTGGGCGAAATGGGCCGCGAGGCGGCCATGATTGACAGCCCCGATTATGACTACAACCAAAATACCCCTGAGCTAGTGGTCAAAGTAGATCGTCGTCGCGCCGCTGAACTTGGGATTTCGGTGCGGGATGTCTCCGATACTTTAGAGGTGATGCTCGGTGGCCGGGCCCAGACCAGCTATGTGGATCGCGGTGAAGAATACGATGTGTATGTACGCGGCGATGAACAGGCCTTTAGTAGCAAAGGGGATCTTACCCGTATTTATATGCGTAGCCGCAGCGGCAAGTTGGTTTCGCTGGATGCAGTGACCACGGTGGAAGAAACAGCGTCCGCGCAGCGTTTAAGCCATACCAACAAGCAAAAGTCGATCACCTTATCGGCGCATTTAGGCGAGGATGTGACACTGGGTCAAGCGCTTGATTATCTCGATCAAATCGCGGCTGAGAACTTGCCGGCCGATATCTCGGTGGGCTATTCAGGGGAGTCGAAAGATTTTCGTGACAACCAAACCAGTGTGCTGGTGGTGTTCGGTTTAGCGCTCTTGGTTTCGTACTTGGTGTTAGCGGCGCAATTTGAAAGCTTTATCAACCCCTTGGTGGTGATGTTGACGGTGCCCATGGGGATGCTAGGCGGCTTTTTAGGCCTGTGGCTGACCAACCAAGGGATCAATATCTACAGCCAAATTGGTTTGATTATGCTGATTGGGATGGTGACCAAAAACGGTATTTTGATCGTGGAGTTTGCCAACCAATTGCGTGACCGTGGCATTGCATTTGATAAAGCGATTATCGATGCGTCAGTCCGTCGCTTGCGACCGATTTTGATGACGGCGTTTACCACCTTGGCAGGGATGATCCCACTGATCCTCTCCACTGGCGCGGGGGCGGAAAGTCGTATCGCGGTTGGGACGGTGATCTTCACCGGCATGGCCTTTGCGACCTTTGTCACCTTGCTGGTGATCCCGGCGATGTATCGCTTGCTCTCCGTTCATACTCACTCGCCTGAGTATGTGGCGCAGCAATTGCACAAAGCGCTCGCGGTGGAAACTGTGCATCGGGCTAGTCATGGTGAGTTTGATACCCATCCGCATGATGAGCCGCATAAATAACTGCTGTTGTATTCTCGATACAAAAACCGCCTCATTGCGAGGCGGTTTTTTATTTCTTGTCGCTGCCTGTGAGTGCCCGCTATTAGGCGTTTTCGGCTTGTTTGCGTTGTAGTGCGGCTTGCACGTCCGCTTGGTTGGCGAGGTAGTCATCTAAGCCACGCTGACGCAAGTGACAGGCTGGACACTCGCCACAGCCAGTGCCTTTAATGCCGTTATAACAGGTTAGGGTGTGGTCGCGTACAAAATCGAGGGCATGATACTGGTCGGCCAGTGCCCAGGTCTCAGCTTTATTCAGCCACATCAATGGTGTGACTAAGGCGAGTTTTCTGTCCATGCCTTGCTCAAGGGCTTGCTGCATCGATTGAATAAAATCATTGCGACAATCAGGGTAGCCAGAAAAGTCAGTTTCGCAGACACCGGTGATCACCGCCTCAGCGCCAATTTGATAGGCGTAAATGCCTGCCAAAGTCAAAAACAAGATATTACGACCCGGCACAAAGGAATTGGGCAGGCCGTTTTCGTTCAGTGCATTGGAAACGGGAATGTTGTCGCGTGTGAGCGAGCTAATCGCCAATTCATTGAGCAAACCAGCATCCAGTACCTTGTGCGCACTGACGTTGCGGTTTGCAGCAATCTCACGGGCAACGTCAATTTCTTGCTTGTGGCGCTGGTTATAGTCGAACGTGAGGCAATGCACTTCGTCGTACTCTGCCTGCGCTTGAATCAAACAGGTGGTTGAATCCTGTCCTCCGCTAAATACCACAACGGCTTTTTTCATCGGTTTGTCCTTTGGCGGTGCTACTTACCCAGTGTTACACAGAGCACGGATGGTACCCCTGTGTGGTATCGACAGCAAGCCAGAAGCTCTTGAGTCATCATGATGCCAAAGAACAAATGTCCAAATGGATCAACGGCTGACTGCGCGTCAGGCAACGCGCAGTGCTTGTCTCTATGCTTACTATTTCGCCACAAAGGCTTTTAACCCTTCGAGCGTCTCGGCTGGGATAGGGCAGCTTTTACCGGTTTTAAAATCGCAATAGACAATCAAGGCCTCGCCCTCGGCCACACAGCGTTCTTGATTGTGACTGTAGATTTCATACTTCATCGCATAGCGCTTTTCTTGAATATTCTCGACCCAAGCCACGGTGGTGATGGTATCTGGATACACCAAAGGGGCGCGATAATCGCAGCGGGTTGAGGCGACCACGGGGCCTAAGTGCAGCCGTTTGGCTAGCTCGAATACTTCCAGTTTTTCAAGCATCACCACACGTACATCTTCAAAGTAGCGAAAGTACACGGTGTTATTGATGTGTTGCAGGGCATCCATGTCGTTCCAGACAATCGCCTGCGTATGAGAGAGCGGGTAGTTTTCTACTGGGATATTTGCCACAAGACAATCCTCCTTAATTGTGTGCCTTGATTGCACACCAAGCACAATGACAAGACAAGCCGCGTAAAGGTAAATACGGAGCTTGGTCTAACAATGACGCAACAAAACACATGAGGCGACAAAGCGATTATCAAGTGTGTGGCGCTAATTGGTTAATGTGGCAGCAATCAGACTCTGGTATGATACGCCCCCTTTTTGGCCGTGCTTGGGCGCGGCATGATTTACTTTTGCTGTGGATACGACTTTGATTGATACCGCTTTTTCCTCGCTCGCGTTACCTGCTGATTTACTCGATAACTTGGCAACCTTGGGTTATACGCAGATGACGCCCATTCAGGCGCAGAGTTTACCGTCTGTGCTCAGTGGCAAAGACATTATTGCCCAAGCTAAAACTGGCTCGGGGAAAACGGCGGCATTTAGCTTAGGTGTGTTAGCCAAACTGAACGTGAAACGCTTTCGCGTGCAATCTTTGGTGTTGTGCCCAACCCGTGAGCTGGCCGAGCAAGTGGCGGTTGAGATGCGTAAGTTGGCGCGTGGTCGCCATAATGTCAAAGTGCTGACGCTGTGTGGCGGTGTATCGATTGGCCCACAAATTGGCTCATTGGAGCATGGTGCACACATTATTGTTGGCACTCCAGGGCGTGTGGATGACCATTTACGCAAAGGCACCTTGCGCCTTGATGATGTTGAGACCTTGGTGTTGGATGAAGCCGATCAGATGCTGGATATGGGCTTCCAAGATACCTTGGATGCCATCATTGCGCGTGTTCCTGCTCATCGCCAAACCTTGTTATTTAGCGCCACTTTCCCGCGTTCGATCAATGCGATTGCCCAGCGAGTGCTGAGCCACCCTGTCTCCGTTAAAGTGGATGAGGTGCAAACGCAAAGTACAATCACGCAACACGTTTATAAAGTCGATGACAACAAGCAGCGTTACCAAGCGTTAAAGCTACTGTTATTACATTTTCAGCCGCAAAGTTGTGTGGTGTTCTGTACGACCAAAGCTCAAACACAACAAGTTTGCGATAACCTAGAAGATGATGGTTTTAGCGCCGTTGCCTTGCATGGCGATATTGAACAGCGTGGCCGTGAGCGCACCTTGGTAAAATTTGCCAACAAAAGTGCGTCCGTGCTGGTGGCCACTGATGTGGCTGCGCGAGGCTTAGACATTGATGACATGGATATGGTGATCAACTATCAACTCGCCCACGATCCGCAAACTCATGTACACCGTGTCGGCCGTACCGGTCGCGCTGGCAAAAAAGGGGTGGCGTGTTCGCTATATAACGATGCCGAGCACTATAAGCTGGCGATGATTGGCGATCAATATGATCGTGATTTTCTCCCCGAAGCCCTGCCGTCGCAGCATTTGCTCGACACTGCGCCTTACCAGCCTGAGATGGCAACCTTGATGATTGACTCGGGTAAAAAGCAAAAAGTACGCGCGGGTGATATTTTAGGTGCGCTGACTGGCCAAGCGGGCATTGATGGTAAGCAGGTCGGCAAAATTAATGTACTCGACAATGTGGCGTTTATTGCCGTGTCACAATCTTGCGTTAAAGCCGCATTACGTAAACTCAATGATGGAAAAGTTAAAGGTCGCACTATTCGTGCCCGCCGGATTTAGTTTGCATGATAAAGGATACTCTGTTTGCTAAGCCTCTAAGTTAATCTACTCTATTTCAATGGCTTAATGATAAAGTCTGCACGATACCTTGTTGGTGTCGTGCACGTTAGCATGGAGTGACAGATGAAAAAGTATTTTGAGAACTTAGCCAAAGCCTTGCTCGGCCAGCCGTTTGGTAGTCTTAGCTCGGGAGAAAAGAAAGTTATTGAGAGTATTGCTAACAACACGTCTGTCTCTGAGAACGTCAACAAGTCCTTTCATGAAAGCCTGACCACCGGGCAAATGGTGGCGGATAAAATTGCCTCATTTGGCGGTTCTTGGTCATTTATCGGGCTTTTCTTCGCATTCATCATTGGCTGGATTGTCGTGAATACGGTTTGGTTAGTGGGAGACGCATCATTCGATCCCTATCCCTTTATTTTACTGAACCTTGGGTTATCTAGTCTGGCGGCTTTCCAAGCACCGATCATCATGATGTCGCAAAACCGCCAAGCGGCAAAAGACAGGATGGAGCAAAAAGCCACCTACGAGATCAATCTAAAACTCGAGCTTGAACTAATGCGCCTGCACGACAAGTTTGATGCCCTGCAGACGCGGATAGATAAAGATACGGACTAGCGTATTAATACTTTTGTGCGTTTTATCAATCTGTCGCGTGCTCGGTCGCTTGGGTTGAACTGCTTTTCTTACCTCGTTTTTTATCCCAGACGGCGATAAAGCCAGGCAGTAACAAAGCGAGTACCGCTAACAGCATGATGGTAAGTGTTAGTGGCCTTTCCCATAGGAATGCATAGCTACCATCCGTCAGTGTCAGTGTACGGCTAAGATTTTTCTCCAATATATCGCCTAGAATAAACCCTAAAAGCATGGGAGCCATTGGAAAGTCTAGCAGTTTCAAAAAGGTGGCGATGATGGTGATGACGACCATCATTTGGATATCGAAGGCATTAAAACTGACCAGATAAACGCCCGTGATGGAGAAAAACAATATCAATGGGATTAAAATGGGGCGTGGGATCACCAACAGACGAGAGATGTAAGGGATCAGCGGTAGGTTGAGAATTAACAAAACCAGATTACCGAAGTACATCGAGATAATCACGGACCAGAACACATCAGGATTGTCGATAAAAAGGCGTGGACCGGGTTGAATGCCATAAGCGATTAGTGCCCCGAGCATAATGGCGGTCGTGCCAGAGCCCGGAATACCAAGCGTAAGTAGAGGAACAAAGGATCCTGTCGAGGCGGCATTGTTAGCAGACTCTGGGGCGGCAAGCCCACGCAACGCTCCGCGCCCAAATCTTTCTTTAAGTGCCTTAGGCGCAAAGTTTCTTTCCATGCCATAGCTTAAAAAGGCGGCGATCGTTGCGCCTGCGCCGGGTAATACGCCAACAAGAAAGCCAAAAAATGATGAGCGACCGACGGTCGGGGCGACGTGTTTTATTTCTTCTTTGCTTAGCTTCATGCTGCCGAGTGAGGTCATATCGATCTGCGCGTCTTTTTCTTTGTGCTCCCCCCTCAGCACTGTCATCACAACTTCCGTTAATGCAAAGGTTGCCATTGCTAGTAATAAGAAGCTGATACCATCAATTAAATCGACATTTCCAAAGGTAAATCGTGGGCTGCCTGACATCACATCAATGCCAACTGTCGCGATCATCAGGCCAAAGACAGTCATCATCATGGCTTTAAGCACGCGCCCTTTACCGGAAAATGCAGCCACAGCCGTGAGTCCCAGCACCATAAGTGCAAAGTAGTCACTGGATTGAAAACTCAAAGATACTTTTGCTAGCGCAGGCGCGGCAAAGAGTAAGATGATGGCGCCGATCGTGCCACCGGTGAAAGAGGAATAGGCGGCAAGCGCCAAGGCTTTTCCAGCTTGTTTTTGTTGCGCCAATGGATAACCGTCAAACGCGGTCACAACGGTACTGGCACATCCCGGAGCGTTGATAAGAATGGAGGAAGTCGATCCGCCAAAAACGGCACCGTAGTAAACGCCAGCCATCAGAATAATACCCGATGATGGGTCGAGCCCGTATGTGATCGGGATCATTAGGGCAATCGCTGAAATGGGGCCGAGTCCGGGTAACATCCCTATAAAGGTGCCGGCAAAGCAGCCAACAATTACCATGAGTAAGTTGAAGGGCATGATAGCAGTACCAAGCCCAGACATAATTCCATCAAACATCGCTTACCCTCCTTGTGCTAGGCGAAAAAGTTGACCAGGAGCTAGATAGATATCGAGCATTTGGGTCAATAAAAACCAGAAGCTGATAGCAAAAGGGACTGAGGCCAAGAGAATAACTTTGGGGCGCCGCTCACCAAGCAACCAATAACCGCCAGCAAGAAACAGCGCGGTGGATACCAAAAAACCGACCCATTTCAGTGCAAGCGAAAACGCGACCATCAATAATAAAAGTTTGCCCATAAGCCAAAAATCGTAGCCGGCTAATGAAAGCGTTGAGTGTCGACTTTTTGTGGCGGTGAGCAACTGTAGTAGCGCGAGCACACTCCCTAATACGGCTAGAAAGTTGGGGAGGGTGCGGGCATGAAAGGGCTGAAACTCATCGCCAGGAATAAGCGCTATTTGATTAGCGTAATAACCGTAAGCAAGCGAAAAGCTCAGAAATATTAGGCCGCCGATATGGTCTTTGGTTATCGTCATTGGAGCTCCCTCTCTAGATGAACCAATAAAATGGAGAAGCAGCGCGCCAAGAAGCATGGCGACGCTGCGGTAAGGCGATTACATGAAACCAAGCTCAGTCATCAAGGCGCCGATTTCTTTTTCTTGTTGTTCAAGAAAGTGCATGAATTCGTCGCCAGGCTTATAGATTTCGGTCCAGCCGTATCGATCGCGCACGGATTTCCATTCAGGTGTGTCATACATCTCACCCAGTACTTGTGCATACTCTTTCGCACGTGCTTGACTGATTTCTGGGGAGCCAAAAAAGCCACGCCAGTTGACAAACGTCGCGTCGTAGCCCAGCTCTTTGAGGGTAGGCACATTGGGTGCAACGGGAGAGCGCTCTTCCCCTGTCATCGCGAGGATACGAACTTCACCTGCTGCTGCAAGCGTCAACGCTTCACTTAAACCGGTTGAGAGCACCTGAGTTTCGCCTGATAGCAACCCTGCCATGGCTTTACCTCCGGCATCGTAGGCGAGGTATTTGACTTGTCGTGGGTCGCCGCCACCTGCTTTAAATGCGAGCGCTGCCACTAAATGATCCATACTGCCGCGCGCTGACCCACCGGCAACAGAAACGGAACGAGGATCGTTGTTGTATTGCTCCACAAGATCGGTAAAGCTTTGGTATTTTGAGTCTTTGGGTACAACGAACGCAGCATAATCACCAATAGTGGCCGCTACTGGGGTCAAATCACGAAACGATTGCGGAAAAACTTTGGCAAGAGAGCGGATCACAATCGGTGTGGAGTTAACCATTAACGTGTCGGTAGATTGCTCAGCGGTTTGGATCAGGTACGCAATGGCCTTACCTCCGCCACCGCCGGACATGTTCTCGTACGAAACCTGTTCGACAAGCTCAGATTTAGAAAGTACTTCCCCGACGCCACGTGCTGTGCTGTCCCAACCACCACCCGCGCCGCCTGGTACTAGAAAATGAATGTTGTCGACGCTCGCTTGGACGTTAATGCTTAGCGCGGCTGCTATCACACCTGCGACGATGGCTGTTGATTTACCTTTTCGATATTGCTTGAACATTGTGCTTCCTCATGTATTGATTGCTTCCTCATGAGGACTCTAATGCTGTTGTTGAGCATTTCATATATTGTAAAAATAATGTGAATAAAAAATGTTTTGGTGGTTTTGTTCATATTGTTCACTGCAATAAAAACATAACGCAGATAAACTAACAGAACATGAGAATGCTTGGGTGAAAGGAGCTCGCCACCACAATGCGTCAGTTTCTCTCATTGCGTCGCTTGAAGCTAAAGCAGCGCATGGTATTGATTTTAGGTGTGATTGCCATCCTACAAACAGGGACGCTTGGCTACTTTGCTATCAATTACCTCGATAGAGTCCTTAATGAGCAAATTGGTCAGCAAGCGATGCGGGTCGCGATGACGATCGCGGCGATGCCTGATGTGGTTGAAGCCGTATCAAAAGAGAACTCAACATTTTTGCAACCTTTAAGTGTTGCTCTCGCACGTTCGGCTCAAGCACGGTTTGTCGTGTTTGGCAATGAGGTGGGGATTCGGCTTGCTCACCCTTTACCTGATCGTTTAGGGAAATCGATGGCCGATGATGACGGAGATACCAATGCCCCTGCGCTGATTCATGGTCAAGCGTACATTGCGCAAGCCGAGGGAAGTGTGGGTTGGTCTGTGCGCGGGAAAGCGCCTATTTTCAGTCCTGACGGGAAATCGATTATCGGCATTGTCTCGGTGGGGTACTTACTAGACACTGTTGATGCAATCGTCATACATCACTCCAGTACAATGTTCTTCGCCATCCTCGCAGCCTTTATCTTTAGTGTTATTACCGCGATCTTATTCGCTAATCATTTTCGTCGAGCGATTTTCAATCTCGAGCCTGAGCAAATTGCGCGTCTGTTTCAGGAGCGTAATGTGACATTAGAAACTGTTCGCGAAGGGATTGTTGCGATTAACCAATCTGGATATATCACGACATTCAATCGTGCAGCCATAAAGACGCTAGCGCTGCCAGAAGACCAACTCTACATTGGTCGTCATATTACGGATGTATTACCCGATACCGGAATGGAAACTGTCCTGGCGGAGGGAGAGCCTGATTTTGATCAAGAGATTTGGCTTCATCATCACAATCTTATTGTTAACCGGATTCCATTGCGGCAAAACGGTCTCATCACGGGGGTCGTGTCTAGCTTTAGGTTGAAAGACGAGGTGGATTTGGTAAGCCGTAAGCTAACGCGAATCAAACAGTATGCGGAGTCCTTGCGCAGCCAAGCACATGAGTACAACAACAAATTACATACTCTTGCTGGACTGATCCACATGGGGGCGACAAATGAGGCGTTGCGAATGATCGGCCAGGAAACCTCAGGCCACCAATCCTTTATTCAACGGGTGATGCAGGTCACTTCAGATAGCATTCTGGCGGGATGCCTGTTGGGTAAATATAATCGAGCAAGAGAGTTAGGTTTACGATTAACCGTTGATAAAGAAAGCCATATGCAGGACTTGCCAGAGGCTTTGCCGCGTGAGCAGCTGGTCAGTATTTTAGGTAACCTCGTTGATAACGCCCTAGAAGCAACGCTGGATCATTATGGTCCCGATGGCCAAGTCACACTGAGTTTTTCTGACTACGGTAAAGAGCTTATTTTCGAAGTGAATGATCAGGGGGCAGGTCTATCTCACCAACAAGCAGAGGCGATATTCACGCGTGGTTACACAACAAAAGAGACCGATGGTCATGGCATTGGCTTGGATTTAGTTCAGCGTCAAGTTGCACACCTAGGTGGTATCGTAACAGTTGAGCCGAATATGCGTGATAAGCAAGGTAGATTATCAGGAAGCCGCTTTACGGTTTATATACCTAGAGCTAAATGGCAAGAGCTCGATCAACATCCATATCAGGACAACACATGACAGAATTAATCAGTATTGTCATTGCAGAAGACGATCCGAAAATTGCAGAGATTCAGCGTCGCTTTATCGATAAAATCGAAGGGTTTGATGTAGTGGGAATTGCCCATGACTTGGATGATGCAAGAGACTTGCTTGATGTATTTCGACCTCAATTACTGCTTCTCGACAATCAGTTCCCCAAGGGCACAGGTCTGGAGTTACTGAGGGAATTGCGCGCCAAGAGTGCGCATACAGATGTGATATTGGTGACGGCAGCTAAGGAGGTAGAGACTCTTCGCACTGCCATGCACAACGGTATATTTGATTATATTTTAAAGCCCGTTGTTTTCGAGCGATTAAAAACGTCGTTAAACCAATATTCTACGCATGTTCAAAAGCTTGCAAATATGGATTCACTCATTCAAAGCCAAGTTGATGGCCTACTGGCGTCGGGCGTAAAGGAGAAGAGCGAACCTTATTCACCGCGACTACCAAAAGGCATAGACGCGATTACACTGAATAAAATTCGTGAGGTTTTAAATGCTCCCACGATAGCGCTAAATGCCGAGCAGGTTGGGCAGCAAATTGGCGCGAGCCGAACAACAGCGCGTCGTTACTTGGAATATATGGTCGGAAGAGATGAGCTTTGCGCTGAGGTGGCTTATGGTAGCGTCGGTCGCCCGGAGCGTCGCTACCACAAACCATAAGGCTGTTGTGCCTTTTACCCCAACACCGTCTGCAAATCGTGGGTTGCTTGGTCGAGATCCCCAATGTGCTCGCGCACCCAATCAGGGTTGTAATAGGTGTCTAGGTAGCGCTCGCCGCTGTCACACAGCAAGGTGACAATAGAGCCTTTCTCGCCGTTGGCGCGCATTTCATTCGCCAACATCAAGACACCGTACAGGTTGGTACCGGTGGACGCGCCGGCTTTGCGGCCAAGTTGGCTTTCTAGCCAGTGAATGGTGGCGATACTGTGAGTGTCCGGCACTGTGGTCATTCTATCAATCACGCCGGGAATAAAGCTGGGCTCGACACGTGGCCGTCCAATCCCTTCAATGCGACTGCTTTTATCGGTGGTCAGTGCGCTGTCGCCAGTGAGGTAGTAATCGTGAAACACCGAATGTTCAGCATCGGCCACCATCAGCTGAGTCGGTTGGCAGCGATAGCGAATGTAGCGGCCAATGGTCGCTGAGGTGCCACCGGTGCCCGGGCTCATCACAATCCAGCGAGGGATCGGAAAGCGCTCGTACTGCATTTGATCAAATATGCGGTTGGCAATGTTGTTATTGCTACGCCAATCGGTCGCGCGCTCGGCATAGGTAAATTGGTCCATGTAATGGCCGTTTAGCTCTTTAGCAAGGCGGCGAGACTCGGCATAGATCTGATCTGACCGCTCGACAAAGTGCGCTTCGCCGCCATAAAAACGAATTTGCTCAATCTTCTTACATGCAGTGTTTTTAGGCACTACGGCAATAAAACGTAAGCCAAGCAGACGGGCAAAATACGCTTCGGAAATGGCAGTACTGCCAGATGAGCTTTCAATGATGGTGGTGTGCTCATCAATCCAACCATTACACAAGCCGTACAAAAACAAAGAACGCGCCAAACGGTGCTTCAAGCTGCCGGTTGGGTGAGTGCTTTCGTCTTTCAGATAGATATCAATGTCTGCAAAGCTGGGGAGATCGAGCTTAATTAAGTGGGTATCTGCAGAGCGTTTAAAGTCGGCTTCAATGAGGCGAATCGCGTTACCGACCCAAGTATGGCAAGGCTGTGGGGTTGTCATCATGCGTCTCCGAATACGTAATTAGCACCAGTTTACGTAAAGAGCGGGATAAAAACCTTGCTATTTTTGCTCTATAATGCCATTAAAAGAGAAAAAAAAACTCCCTTATAGCACTTAATGGAAATAATTTTTTATGGCTATCACTTTAGATGAGATAGATCGCACTTTACTCGCGGCGCTGCAGGAAGATGCTAACTGGTCTGTGGCTGCGTTGGCCGAACGGGTGAATTTAACCACCACCCCCTGTTGGAAGCGACTGAAACGGCTGGAATCACAAGGGGTGATCCGCGGGCGGGTGGCGTTGCTTGACCCCGAAACGGTTGGCCTCGCATTTACCGCTTTCGTTCACATTAAAACCAATGATCACAGTGAGCAGTGGTACAAGACCTTTACCGAGGTGGTGACCGAGTTCCCTGAGGTGATGGAATTCTACCGTATGGCGGGAGAATATGATTACATGATGAAGGTGCAGGTGGCTGATATGACTCGATTTGATCATTTTTATAAAAAGCTGGTCAATTCTGTGCCAAGTCTGAATAATGTGACATCAACATTCGCCATGGAAGCGCTTAAGTACACCACCGCCTTACCGATCCGATAGGTCGTTGTGATGATAAAAAGGCGGGGATAAAAAGGAGACCTCATGAAGGTGTTTTGGCAGTTAGGCTGGTTTTTTAAACGTGAATGGCGTCGGTATGTCGGCGCCATGATTATTTTAGTATTTGTCTCTGTCTTCGAGCTGATCCCGCCGATGGCCGTGGGCCATGTGGTTGATGGCGTGGTCGCGGGCGAGATTTCCACTGAGCTACTGATGTGGCTACTCGCGGGCATGCTAGCCATTTGGGTGGTGGTGTATGTTCTACGCATCGTTTGGCGAGTCTGGCTATTTGGTGCCGCGGCTGAGCTGGGCACTGTGCTGCGCAATCGGCTTTATGATCACTTTACCCGTCAATCCCCGCATTTTTTCCGTCGCTATCCGAGTGGCGATATCATGGCGCGTTCCACCAATGATGTGAAAGCAGTGGTAATGACGGCCGGTGAAGGGGTCCTGACTGCCGGGGATTCCATTATCACAGGCGTTGCTGTGCTCATTGTGATGGTGAGCCAAATTAGCTGGCAGCTCACACTCTTAGCCCTGTTACCGATGCCGGTAATGGCAGTACTGGTTAATCGCTTTGGTCGCCGTTTGCACCATACCTTTACTGAATCGCAAGCGGCGTTTTCTGAGCTGTCAGAGGTGAGTCAGTCCTCACTGTCGGCGGTGCGTATGGTACGTGCATTCGGCTTAGAGCAGCACCAGATGAATCAGTTTAATCAAGTTGCCGATCGTACCGGGGAGAAAAACCTCGCGGTGGCACGGGTTGATGCGCTGTTTTCGCCGGTGATCCAAGGCACCATTGGCGCTTCGTTTTTCCTAACCGTGTCTGGCGGTGGCTACATGGTCGCCACTGGTGATATTTCGCTTGGGGATCTTACCGCATTTACCTTGTATCAAGGTTTGATGATTTGGCCGATGCTCGCAGTGGCGTGGCTATTTAATATTATTGAGCGTGGGCGCGCCGCTTGGACGCGGATAGATGCGTTGCTGCAAGAGCAGCCGGACATTGTTGGTGGTGACACGCCGCTGCCTGACACCATGCAGCCATTAGCACTGACCATTGAGCAGTTTAAGTGGCAACCGGATGACAGTTTTGCCCTCAAAGATATCCATGTGACGCTTCCGCCTGGGGCCATGCTGGGGATTGCCGGTCCAGTCGGCAGTGGTAAATCAACCTTATTGCAATTGCTACTTCATCTGACCCAGCTTGAAAAGGGCGATATTCGCTATGGTGATGTGTCGATAGCGGAGGCTGACTTGTCGTCATGGCGACAACGTTTCGCGGTAGTGACGCAAACGCCGTTTTTGTTTTCGCGCTCGATTGCGGAAAACATCGCCCTTGGTCGTCCTGATGCGACCCAAGCGGAAATCGAACAGGCGGCGACACTTGCCTGCATTGATGAGGACATCCGTCAGCTGCCGCACGGGTATGAAACCGCAGTCGGTGAAAAAGGGATCACCTTATCTGGCGGTCAAAAGCAGCGTATTTCCATTGCCCGCGCTTTGTTGGTGGAAGCGGAGTGCTTGATTTTGGATGATGCCTTGTCAGCCGTTGATGGTGACACCGAGCACCGTATTTTGCAGAACCTGCAACAGCATCAGCACACCCGTACCACGATTGTGATAGCCCACCGCTTATCGGCACTCGAAAACGCCGATGAAATTGTGGTACTCAGCCACGGGCAAATCCGAGAGCGTGGCCAGCATCGCCAATTGATTCAACAGCCAGGATGGTATCAAGAAATGCACCAATATCAGCAGCTGGAAGCGGCATTGGAAGCCGATGAGGAGCCGCGTCATGACTAAGCGAGAGATCTTATTTCGATTGCTAAGCTACATGCGCCGCGACAGGCGTCAATTTGTGATTGCCACGGTTTTCTTGCTGGTGGCGGCTGTGGCCGAAGTGACGGGGCCTTATTTGGTGCAAATCTTTCTCGATAATTATGTCGCCAAAGATCATTATCCGGCGGTGATCATGTGGGCACTGGCGGTGGGTTATATCGTATCGACCATTGTCTCCGCGGGCTTTCAGTATCAGTACGAGCTGCGTTTTAACACCATGGCGGTGGCCATCATTCAACGTATTCGTAAAGCGGTGTTCGCCAACGTGATTAAACAGCCTCTTTCAGCCTTTGATTACGTGCCAATGGGGCGGATTGTATCGCGCTTGACCAATGACACCGAGTCGTTGAAAGAGCTGTATGTGTCGGTGCTTTCTACCTTTTTACGTAACATCGCACTGATTGGTGTGATGCTGGTGGCGATGCTAATGCTCAGTGTGCAACTGACAATGGTGGTGCTGGTGCTACTGCCGTGTGTGGTACTGGTGATGGCGCGCTATCAAAAACGTTCAGCGCCTGCGTATCGTCGGGCACGAGATCGGCTAGCAGACATCAACGGGGTGATGAACGAATCTGTGCTCGGCATGAATTTGATCCAGCTAATGCAGCAAGAGCGGGCGTTCTCCTCGCGATTCAGTGATATGACTGCGGATCACCTAGATGCCATGGTGACTATTCAACGCCTGAACGGGATCTATCTTCGCCCTTTGATTGATTTATTGGCAGGGGCAGCGTTGCTGTCTTTGGTGGCTATCTTCGGTTTTAGCGGCACGGCAGTGATTGGGGTTGGGGTGCTGTACGCCTTTTTAAGCTACTTGGGGCGGATCACCGAGCCATTGATTGAAATGATGCAGCAACTGTCACTGCTTCAGCAGGCTATCTCGGCCGGTGAGCGGCTTTTCGAAATGATGGATACGCCGCCTGAGCAATATGGTCATGACACCACGCCGATCCCTGATGGTGCTATCGCACTGCAGAATGTGTCGTTTTCCTATGATGGCGAAACACCGGTGTTGTCAGACGTGAATGTAGACGTCCCTGCGGGCGGCTTTCTGGCGTTGGTGGGACATACGGGCAGCGGTAAATCAACTTTGGCGTCGTTACTGATGGGATTTTATCGCGCAGGTGAGGGGACGCTGACGCTGGGTGGATTACCGATCGAAAGCTTGAGTCATCAAAGCTTGCGTGAGGGCGTTGCCATGGTGCAACAAGATCCGCACATGCTGACGGGGAGTTTGCGAGAAAACATCGCGCTGGGGCAGACGCTGGACGATGAAAAAATCTGGCATGCGCTCGAACAAGTGGCGCTGGCAGATTACGTGAAAGGGTTGCCAGCGGGGCTGGATACCTTACTTGGCGAGGGCGGGATGACCTTTTCTGCCGGTCAGCGCCAGCTGTTGGCTCTGGCGCGCGTGTTGGTGCGTCAGCCGAAAATTCTGATCCTTGATGAAGCCACCGCCAATATCGACTCTGGTACCGAAGAGCTTGTGCAACAGGCGCTGAATCGGTTACGCCAACAGATGACAGTGGTGGTGATTGCGCACCGCTTATCGACCATTGCCGAGGCCGATAACATCCTCGTCTTGCATCGTGGCCGCGTGATTGAGCAAGGGCGTCATCAAAGCCTGCTGCGTCAGCAAGGCCGCTATTGGCAGATGTATCAACTCCAGCAAGCCAGCGCGCATTTAGCCGCACTAGAGGAAGAGGCGCAGGTGTAGCGGCTCAGTCAGGAGTGAAGCAATCAAAAAGGGGCGCGATGCCCCTTTTTCGTGTTGCTCTGATTCGCTCAGGTTCGATACGTTGATGGTTAGGAGAGTTTACGCATCAAGCCTTCTTGGGTCGCTGAAGCAACAAGATCGCCTTGCTGATTAAAAAGTTCGCCGCGCACAAAGCCACGCGCACCACTGGCGGAGGGGCTTTCAATCGCAAACAGTAGCCACTCATCCATTCTAAACGGGCGGTGGAACCACATGGAGTGATCAATGGTGGCCACTTTCATGCCCGGCGTAAGTAGCGTCACTGCATGAGGCTGCAAGGCCGTGACCAAAAAGCCCCAATCGGCGGCATAGCCGAGTAAATACTGATGGACATGAAAATCGTCGCCGACTTCACCATTGGCGCGGATCCACAGATATTGCTTAGCCGGCGCGGAATGGGGTTTAAGTGGGTTGATCACTGTGGCAGGTCGCACTTCAATCGGCTTGTCACCCCCAAAGGCTTTGACCACATTAGGGGGAAGCTTGTGAGCGATATCATTGACAAGTGACTGCTCAGAGCGCAAGGTCTCGGGCGCTGGCACGTCTGTCGGCATGGTGTTTTGATGCTCAAAGCTTTCTTCCTCTTCTTGATAAGAGGCGGTGAGATAAAAAATCGGTTTGCCGTACTGCACGGCTTTTATTCGCCGTGTGCTGAAACTTTTTCCGTCTCTGAGTATCTCAACATCATAGATGATCGGCTGCTCAGGATCGCCTGGGCGCAGAAAATAGCTATGGAATGAATGCAAAAAGCGATCAGGGTCAACCGAGGTTTTGGAGGCCGATAAGGCCTGTCCAATCACTTGCCCACCATACACTTGGGGGAGTCCAAGGTTCTCACTTTGACCGCGGTACAGGCCAGTGTCTAGTCGCTCAAGCTCTAGCAGCTGTAAGAGTTCTTTCAGTGGTTGGCTCATAAGTCCTTGATTCATGCTATGCTTCCATTGTTATTGTTCAAGCTATCATAACCTTAGCGTTTTTGCCGCATTTGAACGTGCTTCAGTGAGGATTCTTTAATGAAGAAACTAACGTTTCTATTGTTCGCCTTATTCACTGCTTTGGTGTTTACTGCTTGTTCTGGAAATAGCCAACCTAATGATTTAGCAAATGTTTCTGGTAGCTTGGTGTATCGAGAACGCCTTGCGTTGCCCGAAAATGCCAGTGTGACAGTGCGCTTGGTAGAGATTAAAAACATCGATGCGCCAGGCAAAGTGATCAGTCGACAGTCTTTCGTGACGGAGGGGCAACAAGCGCCTCTGCATTTTTCCCTCAACTATGATCCGAGCCAAATTACGACGACGCACGATTATGTGATCACCGCCCAGATCGATGTGAGTGATCGGCCTCTGTTTATTACCAATACGGTCAATAAAGTGATCACGGATACGAATCATACCTATGATCCAACGCTAACACTGGTGCGTGCGGGGCATTGATCGCTACACTGGTGAGAGATATCCGCACAAGGAGTGTGCATGCGAATCTCACTGTTTCTCTGGCCCGTGTTGGTGCTGACGGTTATCGCTGTCGCGGGGATTAGCGCCACGTTTTCCCTGAATAGTCTAGCGATTGGCGCGTCTGCTTTATTCTTTTTCTATCCAGATAAATTCGCGAGTTGGTGCTTAGCGCTAGCGATGGCGATTTTTGCCTTTACCTTGCCACATCTCCCTGCGCTGTTAGCCGCGAGCACGCTATTGCTTTTGCCGGCTTTGTCTCTCTGGTTCAATCCCGACCGACATCCACACGTCAAGCTATTACTCGGTGCGGTGATGGTTGCCATGTTCGCGGGGATGATGGCTTTGCAATCTGAAGCTAAATTGGGTGGCTCACCGAGTACTCTCGCGCTGCAAACGCTAGCACTCGTGGGGTTATGGCTTGCGATCAGATATTGGCCAGGTTACCAGCCTCCCCATCGCGGGGCCTGGCTGTTACTGCCTGTATTAGTGGCGGTGAGTGGCTGGCCTGCTGCGTTATGGAGTGCGACAACGGTGATGATTATTTGGTTGTTACAGTGGGTGGGATTCACACCACAATTTGCTCGCTCACGTCACCTTGCCTTGCATCTTATCCCGAGTATTCCGTTTTTGGTGATTACGTGGATTACTCCTGGACAACTCACGCTGTCGCTATTGGTCGCGTGGGCCACCATGCTTGCGGCGATTTGGGTTGGTGAGTATTTGCTATTGGAAGAGCCGGACGATCAGTAGGAAAATTGCCTAGAAGATAAACAGTTAACGAATGAGGTCATGAATCCTCCTTGCATTGCATCCAGCCTTGCCACATAATGCCCCGCAGTTAAGCAAGCTTAACGACATATCGATGGAGGCCTCCTTGGTTCTCCCGCAACACTATCTTGTGTACTGGGTCAGGTCCGGAAGGAAGCAGCCCGCGCTTGGGACGTGTGTGCCGGGATGTAGCTGGGGAGGTCTCCGCCCTTTCTGCGCCATGAAAATCGCCTCATTCATCAACCACCGATACCTCTCGTTGTTTGTATGACCACATAGCGTCTTGGCCTCCTCACAATGTTGACACTCGGGTGACACAGCCCCTTACCGCTTAGCTATGATTTAATCATTAGTGCTGGTAGCGTAAGTGTGATGGTCCATAAGGGTGGCAAAGTGGTGTTTCGAGCGTTAGCAGCGTTATTGTTGGCTTTACTCAGCAGCCAAACGGTGGCCAGTGAGCTGCACACGCAACTGAAAGGGTTTTATGATAAGGCCTGGCAAACGGGCACCTTGATGGTTGCTCAGCCGGCATTAAATGCCTATCCGCAGGCTTTGTTGGTCAGTCAGTCGCAGTACCCTGATTTCGAGAATGTTAACTGGCAGGACTTAAACGCACTACACCAAGTGGTGCAAACGTGCCAGCCGACCCCCAGTATCGTGTCCCCCCTTTTGTTAGCCGCCCAGCGTTTTGAATTGGCTTTGTGCCGTGATGAGCCTATACCCATTGAGTGGTTTGAGCAAAACCCGCTACTCCATCCTGCCGGTGGAAGTTATGCTGAACGTTATGTGTCAGCGCGTGGTATCGCCACGCCGTCACCTGAACTGGTACAACGTTTTACCTTAGCCAACGAAGAGCACCCTCTACATGCTGCGCTGAATGTCCTCAGTCAGGCTGGCCGAGATGCGTTACTCAGTGGTTACCGCGCGTATTTAGATGGCGGGCGCCTGTGGCTTAACGGCGAAGAAGGATGGAAGGCGCTATCTCATGAACAATGGGCGCCAATTGCTGAACAATATCGTTTGAGTTTATCGACGAATACGACGGGGTGTGATTACCGCTATGGAAATATTTGTAATCAACTCCACCCGGCGTATCGTGGCGTGATGATTGCGGTGTTTGTAGCGGTTTTTTGTGCGCTGATAGTTGGTTTAGCGCGTAGCCTATACGATCGATACCAGCAGCGCCGTGAGCGCCAATTTATTCTCCAGTTGCTGACGCATGAGCTAAGAACACCGATCGCAAGCCTAGGTATGACGGTGGAAATGTTGCGCAGCCAGTTCGATTTGCTTGAGCCCAGCACGCAAGATGTGCTTTGGCGATTACTGGCGGATCATCAACGCTTAAGTCAGCTGACAGAGACCAGTAAGGGCTATTTAAGTACCGATAAACGTGAGCAATTTAAGTCACAAACTGCGTCCTTATCGGAGTGGCTGGATAATGTTTGCGATTGCCTAGAGGTTGACTACACCCTTGAGCAAGATAAAACACTGACGTTGCCTTTCTACTGGTTATCCATCTGCTTGAAAAACCTGATTCAAAATGCCCATCATCATGGCGGTGATCAAATTTGGATTCGTGTATGCGTGGATAAGCGCGTACGAGTTTGTGTGTATGATAACGGAATTTTTCCATCCTGGTGGCAAAGGCTGTGGCGGCGATATAAGTCGTCACCGTCAGAAAGAAACATGGGGATTGGATTGTTTTTAGTGGCGCGTTTAATGCGTCAAATGGGGGGGAAGCTAGTGATCAAGCGCCACCCAACCTGCTGTATTCTGGAGTTGCCGCAATGAGCCATCTATTGTTGATTGAAGATGACACCTTATTAGGGGAAGGCTTACGCCAGTTTTTGGAACAGCAAGGGTTTGAATGCACCTGGCTGGCCGAGAGTAATAAGGTGGATAAGCATTGGTTTCATGCCGATTTGGTGATTTTAGACCGCCAGCTCGCCGATGGCGATAGTTTAGCGCATCTGCCTCATTGGCTGTCTTTAAAAGCAGTGCCAGTGATCGTATTGACAGCCAAAATTGAGGTTGAGCAACGGGTTGAGGGCTTAATGGCCGGCGCCAAAGATTATGTGGTTAAACCCTTTTCACATCAGGAGCTCTTGGCGCGTATCTATGCCCAATTACGGCCCTTAGGAGAAAGCCAACTCGTATACGGGCAGATCAAGGTTGAACCTGGATCCCGTCATGTGTATTGGCAAGACCAGGATGTGACGCTCAAGCCTAAAGAGTTTGATTTATTGCTATTGCTGTTACAAAACCAAGGGCGGGTTTTTCATCGCGAAGAATTGCTCAATAAAATATGGGGATATCAGGCGTTTCCTACCACGCGCACGGTTGACAATCATGTGTTGCGGCTACGACAAAAGTTGCCCGGTTTAGCGATAGAGACGCATCGCGGTGTCGGGTATCGGTTGGTGGTGCTATGAACTGGTTTGGCTACCACTTACTCGTGATAGTATGCATGGTATGCAGCTTCAGCTTCAGCTTCAGTGTCCGCGCTGAGCAAGTTTGGTTTCCAAAAACACCGATGCAGGAAACCTATCAGGCACTCCTCGCAGATAGGCCCAAGGTGGCGTGGCAAGAGCTTATTTTTGCGTTATCTCAGCAGCAGATACCGACTGAGCATTGGGCGAAGATCAAGTACGCGATCATCAATCAAACGGATTGTGGCCAACAGTTAACTGAGCCCAACGGTAAAGGGATCCCTCAAGGGTTGACCATTGCCTTTGTACGACGGGCAGGCGCGTCAAGTCTTGGCTATGAAATCAAACTTTCTGCCGAGCAGGTCGAGCGTGATACTTTGCTAACCCTCACCGATCCTACCGGGCAAACGGTGCTCAATGAGATCTTGAACGCGAAAAGTGGGTATCAAGAAATTGAATCAGGGCAACTATTTACCCAAATTATTCCTGGTATTTATGAGTTAAAAATGGGTGGTCAGCATTATAGTTTGGTGGTGTATGGGCTGCCACGCCGCCCTTGGGTAAAACTGATAGGTCATCCTGATCAACAGCTCGCAATCGATTTGCCCGATACGCCTTTGAGTTGTTCGCCAGCCGCTGCACACTGGTTGTGGCTTGATGACGCCTATCGCTGGGTCGAACAAACGCCGATTTATTTGTCCGGCCGCGCAGACAACTCCCACGCGCCAACCAAGATAAAATTGCCCTCTTCATCGCTTGTTAATGCGGAGCATTTAAGCGTCACTGTCAGTCACTTTGAGTATCAAGGCGCAATAAAAGTCAACTATGTTGAGCGATTGGCGTTGCCGCTGCCCAATGCTGCCATCCGCACAGAGGCTGTTAATAGCGAATAAAGAGACATCGAGGTGACAAATGAGGGAGGACGTTAGCATTTAATAGGGCGCTGACATCAACTGGAGACAGCGCGTGAACCTATCATCTTTTTATTTTTCTTGTGTTGCATGTGGCCTGACGCTATTCAGCCTAACTGCCTACGCAGCGCCTCTCACTTTGACCCATCAAGATACACACGTCACCATTAACCCTAGCGATCTGAGGATGCACTGGGACAGTCTGCCCATTAATGACGCTAATTTGGCAGTGGGTCAGAAGCCCCAGCAGGTGGTGAATATACGTCACCCAGCGCCAAATCAAGTTAACTGGCGCTGGATGCCTGCCAATATCGAGGTATCTGCCACCTTGGATAACGCGTTGACGTTGTCTATGTCGTTGGATGACAACGCTAAAGTGACACGCCAACGCCCCGTTTCAGTGAATTGGTTTAATTTACCGGTCGAGGACACCCAAGCCTTATTATTGCCGTTTAGCGAAGGAATGCGAATACCCACGGATCATCCGCAATGGATTGACTATCTGCAGGCAAGCCGAGATGGTGCGAATACCACGCAAGATCTAAAAATGCCGTTTTGGACGGCTCAGATAGGTCGTCAATATGTCAGTTACCATCTAGTCACCGCCACCAATAACCGACTGAGTTTTGCTCGCAAACATGACAAACTCGCGACGGGCGCGGTTCATACCTTTACGCCGTTAAATCGCCATGACCCCTTTGTGGTAAGGATTAAACCGGGTCAGCATCCATTGGATGGGGCTAAATGGTATCGCCAGTGGCGGCAAGAGCAGCATCAAGCAACCTCGTTGGCGAAAAAAGTGCAACAAAACCCTGAAACGGCCAAGCTAATTGGCGCGACCCATGTGTATTTATTTGGTCAAGGACCGCTTGCGCGTGATGATGTGAAGGATTGGTGGGGACTTAAACATTGGGCGCTGAATACGTCACCATTGCCGCTTGATGATGAGACCAAAGCGGCGCTCCGAGAGCTTTCCGGTGACCAAGGCTGGTTTAGCAAATATCATAAAAACACTTTGGTGAATGGCATTAATCGTGCGTTGGCAGAGATCTTTTCGGCGACCGCTCCCACCGAAAAAGACAATACCATCAAACAGCAGTATCAGGCCGCGCAGCAACGTAAAAAGTGGTTAGCTTCGAGGGCAGGACAGTACCTTAAACCGGCAGACCAGTGGGGGCAGGGGCTTTCCACTGAGATGCTCGACAGTTTACACAAAGCGGGTATCCGTCAATTGTGGTTAGGCTTGGACAATTGGATGCCGGCATTTTATCAGCCGCATGTCGTCGAAAAAGCCAAGCAAGCGGGCTATTTAATTGGCCCCTATGACTCCTACAATACCGCGATCCCACGTGGCGTGAACGATAGCTGGCTGACTGCACAATTACCGGATGTGATGCGCACATCGTGTGCGATTGAACAGCGCAATGGCAAATTGAAAAAAGGGTTTCGCGGCAACGGCTTCTATCTCAATCCTGCCTGTGATGTTGATTATGTCGCTCAGCGTATCGCCGATATCATTAAATATGGACATTTCAATAGCTTGTTTATTGATGTGGATGCGACTGCGATGGCGCGAGAAGATTATCGCCGTGATACTCGCGAAGTCGATATGCTGGCGGCGTTCAATCAACGGATGAAATCGATCGTAGATCGTCAGGCTGTCGTGTTGGGCTCGGAAGATGGCAACAGTTTGACCACGCAGGGCATCGCTTTTGCTCATGGCCTAGAAACGATTGGTTTTGGATGGACAGATAAAGACATGAAGTCTAATCGTGCATCTCCCTATTATCTCGGTCCTTGGTATCCGGATAACAAGCCCGCTTTTTTCTTTCAGCCGGCGAAAGTGAAGCCGCTGTACCAAGCATTGTTATTTGCGCCCCAATTTCGTATCCCGCTTTATCAAGCGGTGTTCCATGATGAGGTGATCAATAGCCACCACTGGCATAGCGATAGCCTAAAGTTTACCAATGTTCGTGCTGAGAGAGATTTAATAGCCATGCTTTATAATGTGCCCGCCATGGTGCATTTAAGTCGTGATGAAGCAACGTCGCCATCGCAACCTCGGATTCGTGCGATTAAACATTACCAACAGGGCTTTATGCCAATTCATCAAGCCCTTTGGGACAAAGCCTTGGTGGACTTTCGTTGGTTGGATGAACGCGGACGCGTGCAGCAGACCCAATTTAGCGATGGGTCGACGCTAACCGCCAACTTTACCGACCAACCAGTCGGTATGTCGGGCATCACTGTGCCCGCAAAAGGCTTGGTGGCGCAATTGAGTGATGGAACGCAAGTGGTTTGGTCTGTGTCTGAGCAGGATTAAGGTTCGCTAATAGGATATAAGAAAGCGCGTTCACGTTCTGTACGATTAGGCAATAAACCGCAAGGAATGCGTATTAATCAATGAGCCTGATTCGAGCATCATTTGGGTCATAAAGCGAGGTCTAATCACTTCGCTTTAATGCTCCCGCTGGCAGGGAGCCCTCAACTAGTTAAATAGATGGAGCGATCGAAATGATACTCGAAGAGACTTATTCACTGACGAATGGTATTGCGATTCCGAAGCTGGCTCTTGGAACCTGGATGATTGAAGGTGAATCCGCAACAAATGCTGTAACTTCGGCCATTGAACTTGGCTATCGGCACATTGATACGGCTCAGGATTACGGTAACGAAGCGGAAGTAGCCGATGGTGTGCGCGCCAGTTCCGTTGAGCGTGAGCAGATTTTCGTCACCAGCAAGCTGGCCGCCCGTCACAAGACCTATGAAGATGCCGCTGCTGCGATTGACGAATCCCTCGAAAAAATGGGGTTAGACTATCTGGACCTGATGATCATCCACAGCCCGCAACCCTGGGATCACTTCGGAACTGAAGACCGATTTGCTAAAGGCAACCAGGAAGCCTGGCGCGCCCTGGAAGACGCCTACAATGCCGGAAAACTGAAAGCCATCGGGCTGTCCAACTTCCAGGAAGCAGACATTGATAACATCGTCCAGCATAGCCGTGTCGCGCCGATGGTTCATCAGGTCCTGGCGCACGTGACCAATGTGCCGACGGCGTTGATCGAGTATTCACGTAATAAAGGCATGCTGGTAGAAGCTTATTCTCCGGTAGGGCATGGTGAGCTTTTCAAAAACGAGGCGATTATCAAAATGGCGGAGAGATATCAGGTGTCTGTGCCACAGCTGTGCATTCGTTATGACCTGCAACTCGGCCTTCTGCCGCTGCCTAAAACGGCGAAGCCGGCTCACATGGCCAACAATGCCGATGTGGATTTCGTCATTTCAGAGGCGGACATGCAGTCGTTGAGCGCCTTGGAGCCCATTCGGGATTACGGCAACGCAAGTCAGTTTCCGGTATTCCAGCAAGTTGATGGGTAAATCCCGGGATCGAAAAAAGCCCCTCTATCGTTGGAGGGGCTTTTTCGTTGTTACTCGACCTTTGCCAGCGCTTTTTCGTAGTCTTCGTTGCTTACCTTTTCTTTCCAGATCACGTTTTCACCATCTTTACTGGCGGTCACAACGAAGTGCTTCATGGGCGCGTCCGGTGTTGTGCCATGCCAGTGATCGAGATCGGGTGGGCACCACACTGCTTCGCCCTCATGAAACTTGATGACATGACCATCCCGCGTGCCAGTCAGTGCGGTGCCTTGGGTCACCACCATGTGCTGACCGGCAGGGTGTTCATGCCACGCCGTACGAGCGCCTGGTGAGAAAGTGACGTAGGCACCGCTATAGTGGGCACTCTCGTTGCTTGGAAAAACAATGTCTACCTGAACCTCTCCGGTGAAAAGATCGCTCGGCCCGGCAAAGGATTTCTGCGTGTCCTCGGAGTAATGGGTCTGACTGTGGGATTCTTCGGCTGTTGCACTTGAGCCGACGGTCATACCCACCAGGGTTGCCGCTACGCTTTGAAACAGGGATTTTTTGAACATAGTTATGTCTCCATATCAGTATTTGATCGGTTTGGATGCCACATATTGATTAGAACACCTGATCCCTGGCCTTTTTTATCCACATCCTGTTCGTTTATTGCTCATTTCTCTTTGTTTCGCCTAAATGAGGTGATCAACTATTATTCGATAGTATTTAATGCGCGCCATTGTTTACGGACCACGGTTCAGAAAAAAGCTTCAGGTACGTTGTCAAGCTGATGAAAACGAAAGTAGTAAAGCTTTTTTGGGAATGAATGGCGTGTCGAAATTGTTGATTTGCTCGGGGGCGTTGCATCTTCAATACCCGAAGTTTGGCCAATAGGGGAAAGTCGTTCAGTCTGTTAACACCGAGGATTGGAACCCGTGTAAACCTGGACGGTGCGCAATCAGAGCGATTTAGCAACTGGTGGGAATAGGCAATATCGTGGTTGTGCGGTAACAAATTTTGTAAGCCATTAGCCGGCTAGGCAGAGATAACCCAATACTCTCGATTTATTGCCTGATTCTACGGGCAAGGCGGGGTAGACGTGAACTGCTGCGGTAAATGAGCTTAAATGGTTACAGACCACCCAAATGACGATCTGGTCACTCATCAAGTTGGAACAGAGATTACTTAAGGGGCATAGGATCATGTCTGATACCGACAAATCTGAGAGCTACCGGCCCGAATTAGCCTGGGATCGCGGGGCGAAAGGTCTGGCCTCCAGAATCGAGATGCTGACTGGGGACGCGAATCGTCTGGATACGGACATCCAAGGGCTCTGTCTTCATCGCTGGCCGCACCCCACTGACCCTACCAGCTACATGTTGGCGCCCAGTATTTGCCTGATTGGCCTGGGCCGTAAACAGGTGGTGGTCGGGGAAGACACATTCCTCTACGACGCCAGTCAGTTCTTGATTACCTCTATTGATCTGCCAGTAGTCTCCAAAATCATCGAAGCCTCCAAAGAGAAGCCGTATCTGGGGCTCACCATGGAGATGGATTTTCAGATGCTGTCGCAGCTGATCATGGATAACCCGGCCCACATCGCGCGCGAGCAAACTGATAAGTCCCTGGGCATTGCGGTCAATAATGTCGATGCGCCGTTGCTTGACGCCTTCAACCGGTTGCTGGACCTTGTGGACGAGCCGGAGGACAGTGCCGTACTGGCACCACTCATTCAACGCGAAATTCTCTACCGGCTGCTGAAAGGAGATCAGGGCGCACGCCTTCGAAATATGGCGGCCTCTGGCCAGAACGGTTATCGGATTTCCAAAACCATTGAGTGGCTGAAGAAACATTATCGGGAGTCCATAAAAGTGGAGGAGATGGCTGGCCGGGCGGGGTTGAGCGTCTCCGCCTTTCATCACCATTTCCGTGCAATGACCGCGATGACACCTCTTCAGTACCAGAAGCGCATGCGACTCAGCGAAGCGCGTCGATTGATGCTGACCGAGCATGTGGATGCCTCACGGGCCGCTTTTCAGGTGGGGTACGAGAGCCCATCACAATTCAGTCGTGAATACAGCCGGATGTTTGGAGCTCCGCCGATGCAGGACATTCGCAATTTAGTACAGCAGTCTGCCTGACCGGTTCGTGCTGAATCTTGAAGAACTTTGTATGAAACCTTTTCGGTTGAAGAAAACCCCACTTTCTCTGCTACTTATTTTGCTTACCCTGGCGGGGGAGGTTTTATCTGTGTCGGCCGAGCCGCAATCCCGTTTAACTGAGGAGAAATCCATGCGGAATCAAACAGACATCATTCTGAACATAGACGGTTCGATCGTCCAAGTGCGACTGGCAGACTCGGTTGCCACACGGGATTTTCTGGCGCAGCTGCCACTGACACTGGAGTTTGAGGATTATCACGGTATTGAAAAGGTCAGTGACTTGCCAAGCCGCCTTTCAACGGATGATGCGCCAGCTGGCTTTGACCCGCAGGTGGGAAGCTTCACCTACTATGCCCCCTGGGGAAACCTTGCAATCTTTTACCAGGATTTCGGCTACGCAAATTCGCTGGTCAACCTTGGAACGGTCGTCAGTGGGATGAAGCATTTAAAGAGATCCGAACGGTTCACAGCCACCATCTCTCTGGCTCCGTAGCCGTTTTCGCCTCTCGCTGGAGAAAAGTCACATTACCTACCAACCCATCATTGGAAGACTTTGCTATGAGAAAGCTTGCACATACCGTTGTACCATTGGCCCTTTGCTTTTCCGGGGTCGCGTTCGGGCAGGGCCCCGCCTCAGGTCCGGAGCTCAGTCTGCCGGGAAGCGCGCCATCCTTGGAGCAGATTCGATCGGTCTCGCCTGCCTTGGCGTCCTACACGGAGAACCTAGTTCTGGAAGAGGTCTGGAACCGTCCGGGGCTGTCTGCCCGTGACCGAAGTGTTGTTACGCTGGCTGCGCTGATCTCCCGCAATCAGCAGGTCGAGCTGCCTTACCACGTCAACCTGGCGCTGGATAACGGGGTTGAGCCCTCCGAAATTTCAGAGCTTATTACCCATCTGGCGTTTTATTCCGGGTGGGCGAACGCCATGTCTGCCGTTGCTGTTACTGCGAACGTCTTCGAAGCCAGAGGTGTAAAGGCCTCTGAGTTGCCTGCGGTATCGCCGGAGCTTTTGCCGCTGGATAAAGAAGCTGAGGTGAAACGCCAAACCTTCGTGCAGGACACCTTTGGCGAGGTGTCGCAGGGTGTGGTGGACTATACCGAAAGTGCGCTCTTCCTGGATCTCTGGCTCAGGCCAGGATTAAAGCCTAGGGATCGAAGCCTCGTGACCGTCAGTGCACTCATCTCTACCGGCAAAGTCGAACAGGTTCCGTTCCATCTGAACAAGGCAATGACCAATGGGCTGAGTGAGGAGCAAGCCTCAGAAGTACTTACGCATCTCGCGTTCTATGCTGGTTGGCCGAACGTTTTCTCGGCGATGCCGGTAGTGAAAAAGGTATTCGCGGATAGAGATTAACTCACGAACAAAACCCGATCAGGCGACCTCGAAGGATAGCCTTCGAGGTCGCAGGGAGATTAGTTGAGGTAAGCGTTAAGCATCCACATCAGTTTTTCTTGTTCGCGGATGTAATCGCTCATCAATGCAGATGTCCCTTCATCGCCGGCATCACCAGCAAGGTTCATGATATCGCGTTGTAGGCCAATCAGAACGCTAAAGCCTTCGACCAGCGCACGTACGCCAGCTTGACCATTCGCTTCGGGTGCGTGCTCTTTAATTTCACTGACCTTCAGGTACTCGCTGAAGCGATGCTCGGCGGTGCCACCGATGGTGAGAATGCGCTCAGCCACTTCATCAATCTTGGTTTGAAGATCGGTATAAATCTCTTCAAATTTGGTATGCAACTCGAAAAAGTCGTTGCCTTTGATGTTCCAGTGAAAACCACGCACATTGGTGTATAGCACTTGGTAGTTCGCCAATAGCGTATCCAAACGCGCGCCTAGATCGGCGGCTTTGCTGCTGTCTAGTCCAATCAATGCTGCTTGCTTACTCATTTAATGCCTCCTTAGTGGCAAATCAATGTGTTCGACCCTTCGCTTATCGCGAGTGCCAAGCACTGGAAACGGTTCGTTCCAAACGATGTGAATAGAGTAACTACCCGATATAAAAAAAGAAAATGGAGTTAACCTATATACGCGATAGGTGATATCTATGATGTGATCTAGGTATCGTCATGAACAATAAAGTGGTCAGGCAGTCGCTCGAGGCCAGCAATTAGCGCCTGTAAACATTGCGTGTCAATGGCAGTCCCTGTCTCCTCTTTCATGATCGAGAGGGCTTTGTTCATCGGAATAGGGCCACGATAGGGGCGCTCTGCAGTGATCGCATCGAAAATATCCGCGGTGGTGATAATGCGAGTGAGCAAAGAAATGTCATCGCTTTTGATACCTTCAGGGTACCCAGTACCATCGAGCTTTTCGTGATGAGCGCTGGCGAACTTGGCGAGGTGATCGAATTGGTGGATTTTCGATAAGATGGTTTTGCTCAGTGCTGCATGGCGTTTAACGTGCTCCCATTCGTCGTCATCCAGTTTTCCCGGTTTATCGAGCACATCATTGCTCACGCCGAGCTTGCCAATATCGTGCAGTAACGCGCCACGCTTTAGCCATTTTTTATCCTGTTCACTGATGCCAAGTTCATCAGCAATTAAGCTGGCGTAAACGGCCACGCGCTCGCTGTGTCCGGAGGTGAAAGGGCTTTTGGCATCAACAATGCGTCCGAAAGCCGCCGCAATGTCATCCAGATAGTCATCGTCGACCCAGATACATGTGTCTGCCGGCGTCATCGACAGTACGTCTTCTTTTAATGCGGGGCTGTCCAGCTGCTGCCAAAACTGCGGATCGCGCGCTATCTGTAAAAAGGTGTCGACGAGCGTCGGATCAAACCAAGTACCGCGGCGGTTTTTTAGCTCGCTGAGTGCGGCGTCGACACCGGACTCGGTTCGGAACACATCAATGACCTGTGTCATCAATGCGATGCGCGAAAATAAAGGGATCTGTTCGGCTTTTAACTGGTCAGGACGCCCTCCGCCATCATAGTGTTCATCCAGCGCATAGATGGCTTCAGCAACGGTTTCATTAAAACGCAAATCGCGTGCGACATCGGCTCCGCGGGTACATCGTGTTTCAATCAGCTCTTGCGCATACATGTCACCGTTGCGGATGATATCAAGTGTCGTCGAGAGCTTTTGCATGAAGCCGCGTTTGACGCCGGTATTTTTAAGTACAAAGTTGAGTACGCTGGACAAGCTACCATCGACAACTTTGTAGCTTTGTTTAAAGGCCAAGTCGTTGGTGAGGTAAAGCTCACAGATCCGTGCCGCATTACTGCTGCAGCCCGCATCTTTTAGCAGCAACGTATAGAAAAGATCATGACGTTGTTGATCATCGAGCGCTAAGGCGTCAGCGAGTTTCATTCCTAACCACGTGCAGCGCATACAGTGCTCAGGAGGCTGCCCCTCGGTCATATCCAACGCGGTACTTAACGCCAAAATGAGCTCCGATAATTTCAACTGTGTGGCGCTGCTGGCTTGGGTGTGCATGTTATTCCTTATCCTTGATGCTCATCGCGACCGGATGGCAATGACCGACAGTTAGTGTGTCAGGCGACGAACGGTAGCAGAGACCTCTTCTGCACCAGCATGAATATCGGTCATCACAGTATCGGCGGCGGTTACCTTTTCCTGTCCGAGCGTAGATTGTTCAGTGACTTTTGCCATCGCATCGCTTACCCCTTTGATCAGTTGTAGGTTTTCATCGACGACATCGGCAATTTCGGTGGTAGATTGGCTGGTACGTTGTGATAAACCGCGCACTTCATCTGCGACGACGGCAAAACCACGTCCTTGTTCGCCGGCGCGTGCGGCCTCAATCGCTGCGTTCAATGCTAGGAGGTTGGTTTGTTCCGCGATCTGCTTAATGGTGGTCACGATGTTTTCGATACTTTGTGCGTGCTCACTCAATTGATTGACTTGATTCGCGGCTTCGCCCGCTTGGTCGGTCACGCTTTGTGATAAGGTCACGGCCTCTTGCAGCAGTGCACTGCCTTTTTCACTATCGCTAAGGGTTTGTTCTGACGAAGCTTGAGCGAGTTCAGCCGCTTGATTGACCGCTTGGTTTCGTTTCACCGTATCGGTGATGGCGGTAGCGAACTTGATCACCTGACGCACGTTTCCCTCCACATCAAAAACGGGATTATAGGTGGCTTCCAACCACACCTCATTGCCATGTTTGTCGCGGCGCAGGTATTGCCCGGAGGTGAATTGTCCTCGAGCTAAATTCTCCCAAAAGTCAGGGTTTTCATCATAAAAGTCCTGATCACAGAAGAGGCGGTGATGCTGGCCTTTGATCTCGTGATCTTGGTAGCCTACCGCGGTGAGGAAGTTATCGTTGGCACGAATAATCGTGCCATCCGGTTCAAATTCAATCACCGCCAATGAGCGATTAATCGCCGCCAATATGGCTTCTTGTCGACGCGCATCCTGGTGCGGCTTGGTGACATCCGCGGCTAGCTTGCGAATACTGACTACCTTACCGTTGGCATCTTTAATGGGGACATAGGTCGCTTCCAGCCAAATCTCCGCGCCGGTCTGATGGCGGCGACGAAACACCCCTTTTTGTGACTTTCCTTGTGCGAGCGATTGCCAAAACTGCCGATAGCTTGATGCTTGGCTGGTTTCCTCGAAACAGACCGTGCGATGATGCTGTCCGATCACTTCATCATAGGTGTAGCCGATGATATTTAGCAATTTGTCATTCACATCGGTAATAATGCCATCGGGTGTGAAGGTGATGGTCGCAATATGTGCTTGGATAGCATTGAGTTCTGCTTGGAGCGAGGCTTTTTCTGCTCGGCAGGTGTCCAGCTCTCGCTGCGTCTTTTTGAACATGACAGCAAACTTCCTTTTGTTCAGGTATTAATCATTGGTGCGCCATGTCGAATCGTTATAAGTTCGCGCACGCTGAGGAGTATAGCGCCTAGTGATGTCTCGCATGTGACATTGTCCCCAAATATATCGTGGTTTCCAGTATAAAAAACCATTTCTGTTGAGAGACTCGATGTTTATAAACCTCTCAATTGTGTATCTGTTTGTGTGTTTCCCCTTTCTTTTGCGTCTGTGAATACGTAATCTGTGTGACTTCGATCATGTTTAATCATAGCCGACTGTAACGTATCCATAACCTCTCCTTACGTTTGCTTACAACTTCGCTTTTCTATTTTCAATAATTTCTGAAATTTCCAAATTTTCATTGATCCCCCGCAAAGAAACTCCGTATTATTTCTCAAAGGCACTGCGAGGGAGATCAAGATGGAGCTGTCACAAGAACTACGTAATGTGGTGATGCACTTTGGTGAAATGGGAAGTCGCTGGGGCTTTAACCGTTCGGTGGGCGAAATGCTGGCACTGATTGTTTTGAGTGAGCATCCACTGAGCGCAGACGACATTGTGTCGGCACTCAACATTTCTCGTGGCAATGTCAGTATGGCAACCAAAGAGCTGCAAGGCTGGCACTTGATCCGTTCGCAGCGCACCCCTGGAGATAGAAAGGACTACTTTGTGCCGAATGGCACTATCTGGGAATTGGCGCAGCAAGTTCTCGCCGAAAGGAAGAAGCGAGAAGTCGACCCTACCTTATCTATGCTGCGCTCACACTTTATGCGGAGTGAAGACGACGCAGAGAGTCACTCGGTTAAACAGTTGCACGAAATCCACGATCTCCTAGAGCTGTTTAACCACTGGTTTGACGATGTGCAGCAAATGAAACCTGAACATCTAAAAAACTTGATGAAGCTGGGTAGCAGTGTCGGCAAGCTTCTTGAGCTGTCCGGCAAGCTGTTTCACAGCAAATCCAACGAAGAATCGGGTAGTTAACCTCCTGAGGGTAATGTCATGTTAGATACATTAATGTTGTCGCGGATCCAGTTTGCGGCCAACATCAGTTTCCACATCCTGTTTCCCACCATCACGATAGCACTTGGGTGGATGCTGGTGTTTTTCAAGTTCCGGCACAACCGTACCGGTGAGCAAATCTGGTTGGATACCTACTACTTCTGGGTAAAAGTGTTCGCGCTCACGTTTGCGCTAGGGGTGGTGTCTGGGATCACCATGAGTTTCCAGTTCGGCACCAATTGGCCTGGCTTTATGGAAAAGGTCGGTAATATTGCCGGCCCACTGTTGGGTTATGAGGTGATGACCGCCTTTTTCATGGAGGCGACCTTCCTTGGCATTATGCTGTTTGGTAAAAATCGTGTCCCGAACTGGGTGCACACATTAGCGACGCTGCTGGTAGCGATTGGTACCACTATTTCTGCGTTCTGGATTTTGGTGCTGAACAGCTGGATGCATACGCCAACCGGTTTTGAAATCATCGATGGTGTGGTGCATCCAACCAGTTGGTTCGAGGTGATTTTTAATCCGTCCATGCCGTATCGTTTAAGCCATATGCTGCTGGCGTCTGGCCTGACGGCTTCTTTCTTGATCGCCGGTATTTCCGCCTACCAGAAGTTGAAGTCGCCTAAATCAGGTGTGGCAGATAAACCATTAAAAGTAGGGATCACGGCTGCTGCCATCCTTATTCCCTTGCAAATTTTTGTCGGTGATATGCACGGTCTCAATACCCTTGAACATCAGCCGCAGAAGATTGCGGCCATGGAAGGGGTTTGGGAAACCGAGCAGGGTGCACCTTTGTTGCTGTTTGCGGTACCGAATGAAGAGACCCGTTCTAACGACTTTGAAATTGGGATCCCGAATCTAGCGAGCTTAATTCTGACGCACCAGCTCGACGGCGAGATCAAAGGGCTGGAAAGCTTTGACTATCATCCACCGGTGAAGCCGTTGTTCTTTGGTTTCCGCATTATGGTCGGAGTGGGCGTATTGATGCTGCTGGTAAGCTGGTTCACAGCGTATCGCGTGTGGCGTAACCAGCCGATGCCCAAGTGGCACTTAATCGGCCTGGTCGCTATGACGTTTTCCGGTTGGGTGGCCACGCTTTCAGGTTGGTATGTGACGGAAATCGGTCGTCAGCCCTGGCTGGTGCAAGGGGTGCTTAAAACCGCCGATGCGGTCACTCCAGTCGCGAGCTCGCACGTGGGGATTACCTTAACCATTTACCTGACGCTCTACGCGGTGCTAATGGTGGCGTATATCCGCACCTTATTCTTTTTGGCGAAAAAACGCCTGCCTGAATATCAATCAGACAATCACGCTCAGCCTGAGAAAGAGGTGAACGTATGAGCATAACTCCTTATCTGCCTGAAATTTATCTGCTGCTGTTTGGCTTTTCGGTCTTCATGTATGCCGTACTTGACGGCTACGACCTTGGCGTCGGTATGCTGTTACCAAGCTGCAATCAGGCGCAGCGTGACCGTATGATTGCGTCAATTGGTCCCTTTTGGGATGCCAACGAAACCTGGCTGGTGTTGGCGGTGGGATTGTTGCTGATTGCTTTCCCAGCGGCCCACAGCATGATTTTGACTGAACTGTACCTGCCAACGTCTGTGATGCTAGCAGGGCTTATCTTGCGTGGTGTCTCTTTTGATTTTCGTGCCAAGGTGAAGCCAGAGCGTAAAGATCTCTGGGACCGTTGTTTTAAAGCCGGGTCTTTTATCGCGTCAATGACGCAAGGCTACATGATTGGTCGCTATGTGTTGGCCTTTGATGACAGCACAGGCTCATATTTGTTTGCGCTATTAAGCGGCCTCTGTGTTACCGCAGCGTACATCTATATCGGCGGTACCTGGCTGGTGATGAAAACCGAGGGGGATTTGCAAAAACGTGCGGCTAAATGGTCACGTCGTGGCGGTTGGCTGGCAGCACTGGGGGTGTTAGCGATCAGTATTGTCAATCCTCTGGTCAGTGAGACAGTCGCAGCGCGTTGGTTTGGCTTCCCTGAAATTTTATTACTCGCACCCGTCCCGTTGGTTTGTCTTGCCATCATGCTGCTTGTTGATCGCTACCTACGCCACGTACCGGTCGAAAACGATGTGGGATACCAGTTCCCGTTCATTGGTGCAATTTTCCTATTCGCATTGAGTTTCTTTGGTCTCGCGTATAGCTTTTTCCCCGATATTATTCCTGGGGTGATGACAGCAAAAGAAGCGGCCAGTGCGCCGGGTACCTTATTGATTGTGGGCTATGGTGCCATGTTTGTCTTGCCCATGATCTTCTTGTATACCCTGTTTGTTTATCGTGTCTTCTCGGGGAAAGCGACAGAGCTTAACTACGAGTAAGGCGACGTTAACATCATCGATGAGGCGCTCAGGCTTTTTGACAGGCCTGAGCGCTTTTTTATGCCCTCCTTGTGGCTGGCCTTAAACGCGCTTCTATTAAGCGATGTCAAGGTTGCCTGTTATCGCTTCATGCATCACGCTGCGACGTCATAAAACTTGTCACCCTAAACATTTAGGGGGTTAACCATTACATCTCATTTATTTGTCGTCCGTTTAGTACGACGCTTTCCTCTCTTTATCTTATTGTGACGATCCGTGCCTAACTACCACTTGTGGCTAATTAGTAGCGATATTCCTCTAATGTGCCGCATTTTGCTGTTATCTTTTTATTGTTATGTGGGTGGCACGTCTCCGTCGTCGAGACAATGAAGCGTTTTTCTTCTTTATGCCCCTTATTAAAGCCAGCTTTTAGGGTTTGGTAAGGCGGTTTTTTACACGATTTGCTCACAAATAGTGCTATCATCACAAAATATTAGGTCTGGAATCAGTCAGGGTAAAATTGACCTAAATCATTGTTTTGTCTTTATCTAGCTGTTTTTTGGTAGGGGTGGGTGTAGCAAATTGGTTAAAAATAATGTTTGAGATCTAAAGATTAGCGTGTAAGATTATCTTTAACTAATCGTTCAATTAAAAACGAATGGGAGACGAAATGCCTAAGGTAGGGATGCCGGAAGTACGAAAACCGCAACTTGTTAGAGCCACCATGACGGTGATTGGTCGAGTGGGGCTACATGCGGCAAGTATTTCTCTGATTAGTAAGGAAGCCGGCGTATCGACAGGCATTATCAACCACTACTTCGGTGGTAAGCATGGCTTGCTGGAAGAAACGATGCGCGTGGTATTGCGCGAGCTTTCAGCCACTGTGATCGGCGCATTGAAAGAAATTCCGCGTCATCACCACCAAGCGCGTATTAACGCGATTATTAATGCCAACTTTGAAGGTTTTCAGGCCAAATCTGATGTGGTTAAAACCTGGTTGGCGTTCTGGTCTTATGCCATGCATGACAACGAGTTACATCGTTTACAACGCGTGAACGAGAAACGCTTGCTGTCACATTTGCGCATTGAACTTCGCGCACTATTGCCAGAAGAGCAGGCTGCGATGGTTGCTCAGGGGATTGCCGCATTGATTGATGGTATCTGGTTACGTGGTGCATTGAACCCTAAAGGTATTGATGCCAACAACGCACGCACCATTATCAATGACTATTTGGATAAGCAACTGACCTTTTATGGTCGTCCTCAGAGCTAAGCCTCAACAGAGCCTTACATGCACACTCGAACAGAAATGAATTCAGGATTAATCATGGATGCGAAAACGCTTTTTATTAACGGTCAGCTTACCTCCGCAACAAGCGGTGAGCAGTTTGCAACGGTAAACCCAGCAACGGGCGAGACACTGGCGCAAATTGGCCAAGCCTCGGCAGACGATGTGCAAGCTGCGGTGGATGCCGCTAAGCAAGGTTTTGCGGTTTGGTCACGTATGACGGCCATGGAGCGTAGCCGTATTTTGCTTAAAGCCGTTGCGTTGTTACGTGAGCGTAATGATGAGCTAGCTAAACTGGAAGTACTAGACACCGGTAAACCGATGCAAGAAGCGGTAGAGGTTGACGTGGTGACGGGCGCGGATGCGATTGAGTACTTTGCTAACTTGGTACCATCAATGCAAGGTGAGCAGCAACCGCTTTCTGACAACCAATTCTTCTACACCCGTCGTGAGCCACTGGGTGTGTGTGCAGGCATTGGTGCATGGAACTATCCGATTCAAATTGCCATGTGGAAGTCAGCACCTGCCTTGGCCGCCGGTAATGCCATGGTTTTCAAACCGTCTGAAGAAACGCCGCTGACCGCACTGAAACTGGCAGAGATCTTTGCTGAAGCGGGTATACCTGCCGGCGTATTTAATGTGGTGCAAGGTGATTATCGTGTGGGTCAAATGCTGACGGCACATCCTGAGATTGCCAAAGTCTCGTTTACTGGTGAAGTGGGCACGGGCAAAACCGTGATGGGTGACGCCGCGAAGACCCTGAAATCAGTCACGATGGAACTAGGCGGTAAATCGCCATGTATCGTGTTTGATGATGCCGACCTGGACAACGCGGTATCCGCAGCAATGGTGGCAAACTTCTACACCCAGGGTGAAGTGTGTACGCACGGTACACGTGTGTTTGTTCATGACAGCATCTATGACCGCTTTATTGAACAGCTTAAACATCGTACTGAAAAGCTTGTTATCGGTGACCCAACCGACATGAACACGCAAATTGGTGCGCTGATCTCAACCGAGCACCTTGAGAAAGTGATGACGGCTATCGAGACCGCAAAGCAAAGCGGCGCGACCTTGCTCTCTGGGGGGTATCGCGTGACTGAGAATGGTCTCGACAAGGGGAACTTTGTTGCCCCAACCATCTTTACTGACTGTGATGACAGCATGGCGCATGTTCGTGACGAGATCTTTGGCCCTGTGATGTCAGTGCTGCGTTTCTCTGACGAGGAAGAAGTGGTAGCACGTGCCAACAATACTCACTATGGCCTAGCGGCTGGTGTCTTCACCCAAAACCTATCGCGTGCACATCGCATTATTCATCAACTCGAAGCGGGTATTTGCTGGGTCAATACCTGGGGCGATTCGCCGGCTGAAATGCCTGTCGGTGGCTATAAGCATTCAGGGGTAGGGCGTGAAAATGGTGTCGAAACCCTCACGCATTATACCCAAACCAAGAGTGTGTTGATCGAGCTTGGCGACTTCGCCAGCCCTTACGCCTAATTTCTAACGGAGCGACCAATATGTCACAACGCTACGATTATATTATCGTCGGCGCGGGTTCGGCCGGCTGTGCATTGGCTGATCGGCTGACTGAGTCAGGCCAACATCAAGTGTTATTGCTGGAAGCCGGTGGTACCGATAAGAGCATTTTTATTCAGATGCCAACGGCGCTATCGATCCCGATGAATACCAAACGCTACGCGTGGCAGTTTGAATCTTTGCCTGAGCCAGGCCTTGACGGCCGCCAACTGCATTGTCCACGTGGCAAAGTGCTGGGTGGAAGCTCATCGATTAATGGCATGGTGTATGTCCGCGGTCACGCTTGTGACTTTGAAGAGTGGGTTGAGCACGGTGCTAACGGTTGGGATTACGCGAGCTGTTTGCCGTACTTTAAGCGCGCAGAAACCTGGTCTGGCGGTGCCGATACTTACCGTGGCGGTCAGGGGCCTGTGGGCACATGTAACGGTAACGACATGAAACTCAACCCGCTGTATCAAGCCTTTATTGATGCGGGTGTCGAAGCAGGCTATCCCGAAACCAACGATTACAACGGTTATCAGCAAGAGGGCTTTGGCCCTATGCACATGACCGTCGATAAGGGCGTGCGTGCCTCAACGTCGAACGCTTATCTGCGCCGCGCACTGAAGCGCAGCAACCTGACCTTGAAAAAAGGTGTGGTCACCCGCCGCATCTTGTTGGAAGGCAAGCGCGCGGTGGGCGTGGAATTTGAAAAAGGCGGCAACATCGAGCATGTGATGGCCGACAAAGAAGTCATTTCGAGTGCGGGTTCAGTGGGATCGCCACAGCTGCTGCAGTTATCAGGGATTGGTTCACGTGATGTGCTCGAGAAAGCTGGCGTAGATGTTAAGCATGAACTGCCGGGTGTGGGTGAAAACCTGCAAGATCACCTCGAAGTCTACTTCCAGTTCCACTGCAAACAGCCTATTACGCTTAATAGCAAGCTGGGCCTTATCAGCAAAGGCATGATTGGCACTGAGTGGATCTTAACCCGTAAGGGGCTGGGTGCCACCAACCACTTTGAGTCATGCGCTTTTATTCGCTCTCGCGAAGGATTGAAGTGGCCGAACGTTCAGTATCACTTCTTGCCTGCAGCTATGCGCTATGACGGCAAAGCCGCGTTTGATGGCCATGGTTTTCAGGTACACGTCGGCCCGAACAAACCAGAGAGCCGCGGCCACGTTCGGATCAAATCAGCCGATCCGCACGATAAGCCGTCAATCTTATTTAACTACATTACCACCGAGCAAGATCGCCAAGACTGGCGTGACACCATCCGTTTGACCCGTGAAATCATGGCGCAAAACGCGATGGATACCTTCCGCGGCGATGAAATTCAGCCGGGCAATGATGTTCAGTCTGATGAAGCGATTGACCGTTGGGTGAAAGACAACGTGGAAAGCGCGTATCACCCCTCGTGTACTTGCAAAATGGGCGCCGACGATGACGCATTGGCTGTGCTTGATGAGCAGTGCCGTGTGCGTGGAATTCAAGGGTTGCGGGTGGTGGACTCGTCTGTCTTCCCGACAATCCCTAACGGCAACCTAAATGCCCCAACCATCATGGTAGCGGAGCGCGCCGCTGACATGATCCTTGAAAAGCCACTCTTGCCTGCCGAGCAGGTGCCAGTATGGATTGCGGCTGAGTGGCAGCACAAGCAACGCAATCAAAACGCGCAGAGTGATGATGCCACCGTTGGTGAGCACACACTAGAAACTAATCAGTAAGCATTACAAGGAAACTAAGATGTCAATGAATAAACGTAAAACCAGCAAAACTCTGATGACCGCAGTCGGTTTGAGCTCAATGGTCGCTTTTAGCGCCGCCGCTAATCAGTGTGAGACAGTCCGCTTTTCGGATATCGGTTGGACAGACGTGACCTCAACGACTGCCATCACTACTGAAGTGCTGAAAGGCATGGGTTACGAGACACAAACCGATCTATTGTCTTTGCCGGTAACCTTCTCATCACTTGCGTCGGGCGACATCGACGTATTCCTCGGTAACTGGATGCCTACGCAAACAGGCGATATCAAAAAGTATCTTGACGAAGGCTCGATCGACAGCGTTCGCGCCAACCTGACAGGTGCCAAATATACCCTCGCCGTGCCTAAGTATGTTTACGATGCGGGTGTTACTAGCGTCGCAGATATCGCGAAATACGCTGACAAGTTCGACTCACGCATTTATGGCATTGAGCCAGGTAACGACGGTAACCGCCAGATCCAGAAAATGATCGATACCGATGATTTCAACCTGGGTGACTTCCGTCTTATCGAATCCAGTGAAGCTGGCATGGTGTCTCAGGTGTCTCGTGCCGTTCGTCGTGACAAGTGGGTTGCCTTCCTCGGTTGGGCCCCGCACCCAATGAACAGCAACTTTGATATGAAATACCTATCTGGTGCTGACGAGTACTTTGGTCCTAACTATGGCGGTGCCACGGTTCATACCAACGTACGTAGCGGCTATGTCGAGCAGTGTGCGAACGTCGGTCAAATGCTTGAGCAACTTGAGTTCAGCCTCAAGATGGAAAACGAAATGATGGGCAAAATCCTTAATGACGGAGAGAAGCCTCAGGCCGCGGCACGCGAGTGGTTGCGTAATAACCCAAGTGTGCTGAACAAGTGGCTGGACGGCGTGACCACCGTTGATGGTGAGAACGCGGTTGAAGCGGTCACTGAGTACCTGAAAAAGACTGAAGCGTAAATAAAAAAAGTGTAGAAGGAGAGGGCGGTGTTAACGCCGCCCCTAAGGTTTTATTGTGAATATTATTACAGATAACAAGATCCCACTCGGTCAATGGATGGAAAATGGTGTTGACTGGCTAACCATGAACGCCGCCGGCTTTTTTGATGCGATCTCAATTGGCTTAGATACGACCATCACACTATTAGTCGACATTTTTAAATGGATGCCAGCGGCAGGGCCGATCATTATGACAGCCGCCTTAGCATGGTACCTGCAGCGTCGAATTTCCATCGTGATCTTTGTTGTGAGTGCGCTCTTGTTGATCCTCAACCTGGGCTACTGGCAAGAGATGCTGGAAACCTTTGTTCTGGTATTTGCCGCGACAACGATTTCCGTATTAATTGGCATACCGCTTGGGATAATGGCCGCGCATCGGCCCTTGGTGTACACCATTATGCGGCCCTTATTGGACTTGATGCAGACGGTACCGCCGTTTGTGTACTTGATCCCAACCTTGGTGCTGTTCGGTTTGGGCATTGTCCCAGGTCTGATTTCAACCATCATTTTTGCCATCGCGGCGCCGATTCGTTTGACGTATCTCGGCATTACCCGTGTACCGGAAGAGTTGGTAGAGGCAGGACGCGCATTTGGTGCTAACCGTATGAAACTACTGTTTAAAGTGGAGCTTCCTGCGGCACTGCCTAGCATTATGACGGGTGTGACTCAGTGCATTATGTTGTCACTGTCGATGGTGGTGATCGCGGCGCTGGTAGGTGCTGACGGCCTCGGTAAACCAGTGGTTCGTGCACTGAATACCGTCAACATTTCTCAGGGTTTTGAAGCGGGTCTGGCGATTGTATTGGTAGCCATCATTCTTGACCGCCTGTGTAAAGCACCAAATCAAGGCAACGAATAAGGGGGAAACCATGGACGCAATCGCAATTAAAAATTTAGACGTGGTGTTTGGCGACAATGTTAAGCCAGCACTGGATCTGCTTGATGACGGATTAAGCCGCTCAGAGATTATCGAAAAGACCGGTCAAGTTGTGGGCGTGGACAATGTCTCACTCAATGTGAAAGAAGGTGAAATCTGTGTCTTGATGGGTTTATCAGGCTCAGGTAAATCGAGCCTACTGCGCGCCGTGAATGGATTGAACCCCATCAGCCGCGGTAGTCTTGAAGTCCGTGATGGCAACAGAATGGTCGACATGGCAACAGTTGACTCGCAAACGCTTCGCCACCTTCGTACTAACCGTGCATCTATGGTGTTTCAAAAGTTTGCACTTATGCCTTGGATGACAGTGGTTGATAACGTCGCCTTTGGCCTAGAAATGAAAGGTATCAGCAAGAAAGAGCGTCGTCGACAAGCGCTGGAAAAGCTAGAAATGGTCGGGTTGGATGACTGGGCTTATCAATATCCGCATGAGCTGTCTGGTGGTATGCAGCAGCGCGTTGGCTTGGCCCGTGCGTTCGCGATGGACAGTGATATTCTACTGATGGATGAACCTTTCTCGGCACTGGATCCACTGATCCGTGCGCAGCTACAAGATGAGTTGCTAGAGTTGCAGAAAAAGCTCAACAAAACGATTTTGTTTGTGAGCCATGATTTGGACGAAGCCCTGAAAATTGGTAATAACATTGCCATTATGGAATCAGGCCAGCTTATTCAACATGGTAAGCCTGAAGACATTGTGCTGCGTCCTGAGACGGATTACGTGCGTGACTTTGTTGCTCATACTAATCCATTGAACGTGTTGAAAGGGCGTTCGATGATGAAGTCTGTTGACGACTTACCTCATGTCGACAACCGTTGGAAAGTGTGTGAGCAGCGTGATATTTGGGTCACCGCAGAGCAGGGCGGTCGCTTGTCAGCCGCTGCAGGCTCACAGCCCCTACGAGTCGTTGAATGGGAAAAAGACGTTCAAGATCTGTCACAAGTTGGAGACGACACTATTGTGGTTGCCTCGCCTGACATTGAAATGCGTGATGCGATTGAAATTCGCTATCACACTGTTAAGCCAGTGTTACTCATCGAAGAAGGGAAACTGGTTGGTACCTTATCTGACCATGACTTCTACCACGCGCTGTTAGGTAAGTTTCAACAAAAGTGCACTGATAAAGCGGCGTGACATTCGGTGTATGATTTGTCTATAGACAGATGAATAAAACAGCCTGCTCCAAGAGCAGGCTGTTTTTTTACGTATCTATGTGTGTACCGAGGCTTGGTGCCTCACTCATATCGCCTCACGAGCGACCTTGTTGAGCGAGATGGACAAAGTACTAGGGCATTATCACGGTATCAATCACATGGATTACGCCGTTGGAGGTCATGATATCGGGCTTGACGACGGTAGCGTTATCGATTTTGACATCCCCGTACGATGTTTTGATCATTACGTCACTGCCTTGCACTGTGGTCGCGGAAGACATTCCCATCACTTGCTCTGCCGTTACTTTTCCAGGGACGACGTGGTAGGTCAGGATCTCGGTGAGTTTGTCTTTGTTTTCTGGCTTGAGTAGGGTGTCCACCGTGCCATCAGGTAACTTATCGAAAGCCGCGTTCGTGGGGGCAAAGACGGTAAACGGGCCCTTTCCTTTCAATGTATCAACAAGGTCCGCGGCTTTAACGGCTGCCACCAATGTTGAAAAGTCGTCATTTTTCATTGCTGTATCAACAATGTCATGCTCACCTTTGTGGTGGGCAGCGACGGCGCTTCCCACCCCAACCAGCAATGTCGCAGTGATGGCTAATTTCGTGATCGTGCGTGTTAACATCATTATTCTCCCTTTTACGTTCGTTTCCCCACCCAATAAGTTGCCTTATTACAACCCTTGGTGACGACTTGGGAAGTATCAACTTGTTGCAAGGGTGAAAACGAGGACGGAAGCGAAGTCGATCACTGGTAAGGAGAATATTCCCCATCTTCCTCTTTTCTACGCCTAATAACCGCCGCCGTCTTGTGAAATTTTTCGAACGAGTCATTCATATTATTGTGATTGTCGTCACGGTCTGTCAGGCGTAATCTCATTCTCGTTCCACGGCAATAGCGCAATGACAATGTCGAACCGTGATTGCGCCTTGATGAGTCTCTGGAGACAGATTTTTAGAAATGGAGACATTGAGGTGACAAATCACCGGCACAATTTGCGTTTAATAGCTGTCAACCCATTACGAAAGAGGAAACAAACCATGAAAAAACTTGCTGCAATCTTTGCCCTAACGTTCGCTTCAACGTCTGTCATGGCTGGTGGTCTGAACCTCGATGTAGACCCTGCAGAAGGGGGCGCTTGGGTAACGGTCACTGAACAAGGCCAAGCGGTAAAAGGCGCTAAAGTCGCCAATGAGTCGGGTCTTGATGCGAAGGTAACGGATGAGTCTGGTCGTGTATTTATCCACGCTCAGAACCAAAACAGCCGCTCAATCAACTTTGTGGCTAGCACCGATCAAGGTGAGCGCGCAGAGCAAGCCGCATTCATCAAAGGCGACCACAGCTAAAAGACACGCGATTGAGTTCAAGCCGCCGTTAACAATGGCGGCGCCGATAAAAAGAGAGCATGTTTGCTCTCTTTTTTTGTCACTGTTTAGGTTGGCAGTAGCCAATTTTTTAATTGATGTAGAGAGTCAACTTGGTGTGTCGGCGCAATATCTTCAGGGACAGGAGTATTATCGACATTTAACCAACATGTATCGATGCCGGCTTGCATGCCACCGAGAACGTCAGAATGTGGGTTATCACCCACCATCAAGATTTTTTCTTTAGGCGGATGCCCCATTTTTTCAAACGCATGTTCAAAGATACGTGGGTCAGGCTTAGCGACACCGACCTGCTCAGAAATGACCAACGTAGAGATCGCCGCCTTCAATCCTGTTTTCTCTAAACGAATATCTTGTAAAGCCGTAAACCCGTTGGTGATGATACCAATATGGGCATGCGGGGAAATGGCGTCGATGAGCTCCCGAGCCCCTGGCAATGGTTCACAGATGTCTGCCATGGCATCTAAAAACCCTTGGTTTAAGGAAGAAGGGGCGACGTTTAAGCGCTTTCCCCAGTCCGTAAAGCGTTCGGCCTGTAGAGTCTGGGCATCAATTTCCCCATTTTGATACTGTACCCACAGCGGTTTATTGCGTGCGGAGTATTCGGCAAACGCCTGCTGATCAAAATCGACATCGTAATGCGAGAACAGACGTTGTAAGCCGGAGAACGCATCAAAGTGAAACAAGGTCTCGTCGGCATCGAATAAAACCCATGGGTATCGCATGTTATTACATCTCTTTACGTGAAGTTAACTAAGTGTAACAGAGTGCCAGTGCGGTTTTCGAGTCCATTTTTGTTTACTCACCGTCCATGGTGAGAAACAGCGTGAGTGGTCGCGAGCGAATACGCTAGGGGAATCACAAGGAAAGGTAGAGACCTGCCAAGGTCGCACTCATCAGGTTGGCGAGTGTCGCCGCGAGAATGGCGCGCATACCGAGTGTCGCAATATCGCCTCGGCGTTCGGGTACGATGCCGCCTAGGCCTCCCATCAGCATGGCAATGGAGGTCAAGTTGGCAAAACCACACAGCGCAAACGTCACGATAGCTTGACTGTGGGCGGATAATTGGCCTTTTAAGTTCATAAAATCGGCAAAAGCAACAAACTCGTTCACTGCGATTTTTTTACCAATCAAGGTGCCTGCGGTCATGGCTTCATGCCAAGGAATGCCAATTAACCAAGCCACCGGCGCGAACAGGTAGCCAAACAGCCATTCAAGGCTCAGCTGAGGCAGGTTCAAAAGAGGACCAAGCTTACCTAACCCACCATTGATGAGCGCAATCATACTGATCACGGCCAATAAACTGGCACCCACTGCCATGGCGATTTGTAAGCCACTTAAGGCGCCTTGCGTGCCGGCATCAATCAGGTTCACTGGTTTGTCCTGTGTGTCTTGCACTGATTGATGTTGCGTCGGGGTCATCGGTGTTTCGGTTTGTGGCACGATGATCTTGGCCATCATGAGTCCTGCCGGTGCCGACATAAACGCCGCCGCAATAAGGTACTTCATTTCCACACCGAGCCCTGCATAGCCTACCATGGTGCCGCCAGCCACTGAGGCGAGCCCACCCACCATGACAGCAAACAGCTCTGAGCGTGTCATGGCAGCAAGAAAAGGCCGAACAACCAGCGGCGCTTCAACAGAGCCAACAAAAATATTGGCGGTGGCAGACATTGATTCTGTACGCGACGTGCCGAGTACACGTCGTAGTAGTCCACCAATCAGGCTAATGACCCATGTCATGACCCCAATGTGGTACAGCACAGCGATCAGTGCAGAGAAAAAAACGATGGTGGGCAATACATTAAAGGCGAATATAAAACCGAGTTTGAATTTAGCGAGATCGCCAAAGAGGAACTCTGCGCCTATGTCACCAAAGCTGATGATCGCAGAGACGGTGTCAGACGCGTTGGCCAAAATACGCTGGCCAAGGGGAACCGAGATGATAAAGCCAGCAAAGACGATTTGTATGAGGAATGCACCGCCAACGGTGCGCCAGTTAATCGCGGATCGATTTTCAGAAAAACCCATCGCGATAAGAAAGAGGACGCTAATCCCCAACAGGCCAATGCCAAACTGCATGATGTTGCTCCGCAAACGTTAAACTTGAGATGGAAAACGATTGCGGCGGTATTGTACGTGGTTTTTCTTATGTGACAAGTGTCACTTTGTGTGTTTTGTGTTTGCATTTTGTTTCATCAATGGTGTCTTTGATATGAGCAAGCGAGTTGCCCAAGCGTGATGACTTTCACGATCGTTATGTTTGCTTAGCAATGGTGGAAAATACGACTATGATTTTAAAAGGGTGTTAGGCGTTCTAAAACGCTATTAACCAAATTGTTTATTGTTCTGAAATAAAGAGTTCAAATAACCGGGAAAGCCAGTAAAATCGGGGCATGGAGGGAAGTTGGTGTTGGGTGCTTGGTTAGAAAGTAAACATTTGGTTAGGGGCCTAATTAAATTTTTTCTCAGATGTGGTAATGTAGTTGATTGTGTGGTGACAGCTGGTCTTTTATTGCTGGTAAAGATGGCTTGAACAGCAATGAATAATGGGCGCACCACCAACACTCACAGGCTTCCGAATAAACGGACTAAGGAGTTAACTCGTGAGCGATAAAAGCCATGAAGATATGATGACACCAGACGGGAAGGTTAACCCGATCGATACTGATTATCAGGTCGGTCAGGATAACGTGGCACTGAAACTCGGCCCGTTTGGTTTTGATATTCACAACCGAGTATTTATGGTCTCAGGGCTGGCTATTTTGGCCTTCATTTTTGTCACCCTGGCCTTTCAAAACCAAATTGGTCCTGTTTTTGGGGATCTACGTGGATGGCTAACTTCAAACCTAGACTGGTTCTTCCTTTCAGCAGGAAACATTTTTGTTATTGCCTGTCTAGTGCTGATTGCGTCTCCACTGGGTAAAGTGAGACTCGGTGGTACCGAAGCTAAGCCCGATTACAGCTACGGCGGCTGGTTTGCGATGCTTTTCGCAGCCGGTATGGGTATTGGTCTGATGTTCTACGGAGTTTCAGAGCCACTGACGCATTTCCAAACGGCGTTAGGCGGGACATCCGTGGGCGCTGATGGTCTTCGCACTGACTGGGCGCCTTTGGGTGCGGCAGCCGGTGATACAGAGGCGGCGCGCCGCTTGGGTATGTCTGCCACGATTTTCCACTGGGGCTTACACCCATGGGCGATTTACGCGGTATTGGCGTTAGGCCTGGCACTGTTTGCGTACAACAAAGGCTTGCCTTTGACCATGCGTTCTGTGTTCTACCCACTGTTCGGTGAACGTGTTTGGGGCTGGACGGGCCACGTGATTGACATTTTGGCAATCATCGCGACCTTGTTTGGTCTTGCAACATCGCTTGGCTTGGGTGCCTCACAGGCATCAGCGGGTCTTCACTATCTGTTTGATACACCGCTAGGTGATACCACAGAAGTGTTGCTGGTAATGGGTATCACAGGCGCCGCGATTCTTTCGGTTGTGGCTGGTGTTGATAAAGGGGTCAAGCGCCTATCTGAAATCAACATGATGCTTGCGCTATTGCTGCTTATCTTTGTGATTGCAGTGGGTCCAACCATCGCTATCCTAACCGGTTTCTTTGGTAACTTGGGCGCGTATCTACAAAACTTGCCTGCGCTGTCAATGCCATTTGGCCGTGAAGATGCCAACTTTACTCAAGGTTGGACATCCTTCTACTGGGCATGGTGGATTTCTTGGTCCCCATTCGTCGGTATGTTTATTGCGCGCGTATCGCGTGGCCGTACCGTGCGTGAATTCATCACTTGTGTGTTGATCATCCCATCAGCAGCCTGTGTATTGTGGATGACTGCCTTTGGTGGCACCGCAATTGGTCAGTTCGTCAATGAAGGCTATACCGCGGTTACGGACGCAGAGCTGTCACTGAAACTGTTTGCGATGTTAGATGATCTGCCACTAGCAGCGATCACCTCGTTTATCGGCATTATCCTGGTCATGGTGTTCTTTATCACCTCGTCAGACTCAGGGTCATTGGTTATCGACACCATTTCTGCCGGCGGTAAAGTGAATGTTCCTGTGCCACAGCGTGTATTCTGGGCCTCTTTCGAGGGCTTGGTGGCCGTTGCGCTGATCCTTGGCGGTGGCTTGGTCGCCCTGCAAGCAATGGCGGTGTCGACAGGCTTCCCATTCACGATTGTGTTGCTGGTTGCTACCGTGTCACTGTTTAAAGGTTTGGCCTCAGAGCCTCGTGCTTCGTAAGCCAAACACTTAACGTCACGTTAAGGTTTTATAAGCAGCCCCAAGTGGGCTGCTTTTTTTATTGGTTACGTTTTTTCCTGCCTATTGTTCGTTTTTCTTCCCTGATTGCGCCAAAAGCGAGCACCTTTATCCAATCGTTATAACTGTTAAAGAATGAGTTCAAAGGATCTGCTTCGTTGTAAATAAGCTGTGCTGGCAAGGTATGTGTGTAACAACCTTGATGACAAAGTGACCAAGCGGTTAGGGGCCTAATTAAAGCGCGTTCGCTCTATGGTATTCTTGCTGACCGTGTTGTCATTGCCACCCTTTTTGGTGTTTTTATCACGCTTAAATACCAAGCAACCTTCGGCAGTGTTCGGCAACACAGAGAGGCTTGTGAATCGACGGACTAAGGAGTTAACGCGTGAGCGATAAAAGCCATGAAGATATGATGACACCAGACGGTCAGGTGAACCCGATCGACACTGACTACCAAGTGGGTCAGGATAACGTCGCTTTGAAAGTCGGCCCGTTTGGTTTTGATATTCACAACCGTGTATTTATGGTCTCAGGGCTGGCGATTATGGCCTTTGTCTTTGTGACCTTGGCCTTTCAAGATAAAATGGGGCCGATTTTTGGCGATTTACGTGCTTGGCTGACTGCAAATCTCGATTGGTTTTTCCTCTCGACAGGCAATGTTTTCGTCATTGCTTGCTTAATACTGATTGTCTCGCCGTTAGGAAAAGTGCGGCTGGGTGGCACAGAAGCCAAGCCGGACTTTGGCTATGGTGGCTGGTTCGCGATGCTTTTCGCCGCGGGTATGGGCATTGGTCTTATGTTCTATGGCGTGTCAGAGCCGTTGACGCATTTTCAAACCGCGCTCGATGGCACGTCGACAAATGCTAATGGTATCCGGACTGACTGGGCCCCGTTAGGCGGCGCCGCGGGGGATACAGACGCGGCACGTCGTTTAGGTATGTCCGCGACCATTTTCCACTGGGGACTGCACCCTTGGGCCATCTATGCGGTGCTGGCGCTTGGTCTCGCACTGTTTGCTTACAATAAAGGGTTGCCGCTGACTATCCGTTCGGTGTTCTATCCCTTGTTTGGTGAGCGCGTATGGGGCTGGACCGGTCATGTGATTGATATTTTAGCTATTGTGGCGACGCTCTTTGGTCTTGCCACCTCGCTCGGTATTGGTGCCTCACAAGCGTCCGGTGGTTTACATTACTTGTTCGATACGCCGTTAGGCGCAACGACCGAGATCATCTTGGTGGTGGTGATCACCGCGATGGCGATCTTCTCCGTTGTTGCTGGCGTCGATAAAGGGGTGAAGCGCCTATCTGAGCTTAACCTCATCCTTGCGTTTTTATTGTTGCTGTTTGTGATTGCGGTTGGCCCGACGCTCGCGATTCTGACCGGTTTCTTTGGGAATCTTGGTGCTTATTTAGAAAATTTGCCAGCACTGGCGATGCCATTTGGGCGAGATGACGCCAACTTTACCCAAGGTTGGACATCCTTCTATTGGGCGTGGTGGATCTCTTGGTCTCCATTTGTCGGGATGTTTATCGCGCGCGTATCTCGGGGTCGAACGGTACGCGAGTTCATTACCTGTGTGTTGTTGATCCCATCGGCGGCCAGTGTGCTTTGGATGACGTCATTCGGGGGCACGGCGATTGACCAGTTTGTCAACGACGGATACACCGCCGTTGTCGATGCCGAGCTGTCTCTGACGTTGTTTGCGATGCTTGAAGGCCTGCCACTTGCGACGATCACCTCGTTCATTGGTATTATTCTTGTCATTGTCTTCTTCGTCACGTCATCCGACTCAGGCTCTTTGGTGCTTGATACCATCTCGGCGGGCGGAAAAATGGATGTACCCGTATCACAACGGGTGTTCTGGGCCACTTTTGAAGGTTTAGTGGCGGTGGCGCTGATCCTTGGCGGCGGCTTGGTGGCGTTGCAAGCGATGGCTGTCTCCACCGGCTTCCCATTCGCCGTGGTGCTCCTGGTAGCGACTGTCTCCTTGTTTAAAGGCTTGGCCTCTGAGCCACGCGCGAAATAAACAGGTGTGCTAACTGTTTGATTGTTAGCTAAGATAGGAAAGGCAGGCCTTCGGGGCTGCCTTTTTTATTACCCGGCCAGCGCTTGAGCTGTGCCGCTGGCGAAAGAACGGATGCCCCAAAGGGGAGCCCTTCAATAAAATGCAGGTTTAGGTGAGCATTATGGAAGCTGAACAAATTGAAATCGCGACATTTCTTGCGCAGTACGCCCCTTTTGACGCAATGCCGGAAGAGGTGGTGGCTGAGGTAGCAACCAGTATTGAAATCAGTTACTACCGTGCAGGCACCGATATTTTTGCTTACGGTGATGAAATTCACGATTTAGCCATCCTGCGCAGTGGCGCGGTCGAGCTCTTTCGCCGGAATGGAACCTTGTACAACCGTATTTCAGAAGGCGATATCTTTGGTCAGATGGGCCTTTTGATGAACAACCGCGTCCGGATGCCCGCCAAAGCGATCGAGGATACCTTGGTCTATTTTATCCCAGAGGCGATGTTCAACCGGCTCTTTGATGACTTTGAGCACTTTGCTGATTTTGTTGAGGTAGAGGACAGAACCCGATTGCGCCAAGCGGTATCGAGTCACAACGAAGCCAATGATTTGACCACCTCTAAAGTGAAAAAACTGATTATCCGTGACCCGGTAATGATATCCAGTACGGACTCGGTTCAGCACGCTGCTCAGGTCATGTCACAAGAGACAGTCTCTTCTATTCTGGTGATGGGCGATGAGCCAGATCCTGATACTGGTATAAAGCCGGTACTGGGGATCATAACGGATCGTGACTTACGTAATCGCGTCTTAGCGGAAGGGTTGCCTTATGAGACGCCAGTGCAAGAAATCATGTCACCACAGCTGATCACGCTTGACCACAATGCGTATATCTTTGAGGCAATGCTGACCATCTTGCGCTCAAACCTTCATCATGTGCCCGTGATTCAACACGGTAAGCCGATTGGTGTGGTCGCACTGTCTGATATCGCGCGCTATGAGTCGCAAAACAGTTTGTTCTTGGTGGCGAGTATCTTCCGCCAACAATCTGTGGATGATTTGGTCATCTTGTCTAAACAAGTGAAAGATTGCTTTGTCCGTATGGTCAACGAAGACGCGAACTCGCACATGATAGGCTCCGCGTTGTCGGTGATTGGCCGTAGTTTTAAACAGCGCTTGCTTGAGCTTGCTGAGGAAGAGCTCGGTGAGCCGCCAGTGCCGTATTGCTTTTTGGCCATGGGGTCAATGGCACGTGACGAGCAGTTAATTGTTACTGACCAAGATAACGCCATTATTTTGGACGATAGTTATGATCACAGTCAGCACAATGCGTATTTTGAAGCCTTGTCTAAACGTGTCTCTGATGGATTGAATGCGTGTGGGTATACGTATTGCACCGGCAATATTATGGCGACTAACCCTGAGTGGCGAAAAACGCTGAAAGAGTGGGAGCAATGCTTTGCTGATTGGATTGATAATCCCAGTCCGCGATCGCTACTTGATAGCAATATCTTTTTTGACCTTGATGGCGTCCATGGTCGCACCAACTGGGCAGAGCAACTTAAAGCCTTTATTGGTCGTCGTGCGCGCCGCAACAACCGCTTCTTGGCGGCGATGGCACGCAATGCGCTCAATCGCACACCGCCACTGGGCTTTTTCAAAGACTTTGTCATGGAGCAAGACGGGCGTCATAACAATTCCATTAACTTAAAACGTCGTGGCACGGCACCTTTGGCCGATCTGATTCGGGTACATTCATTGGCGATCGATTCACGCTCGCAAAACTCCTTTGAGCGTTTGGACGATATTATCGAGTCGGGGATCTTGCCTAAAGGTCGAGGCCCAGACTTACGCGATGCAATGGAATTTATCTCTATGGTGCGCATTCGTCATCAAGCGTTAGACATCGAAGCGGGTCGCGAGCCGGACAACAACATCGAGCCAGAGAACCTATCTGACTTTGAACGTCGAAACTTAAAAGATGCATTTCAGATCTTAAGTAACGCGCAGAAGTTCTTGAAATTCCGCTATCAGCCGAATCGGTCTTAAGGGGAGGGTATGCTTCATTTCGATTTGAGAAAAAAAGAGGATGCCGACGACGTGGATTGGCGTGCCATGCTGGAAACCAAACGTGAGACGGTCCAGCATGAGACGTTGCAAGCGTTTTATCAGCAAGGCTGGGTATCGCCTGATACGCCTGTCTCCCAGGTGTCTTTTGTGGCGTTAGACTTTGAAACCACAGGGCTTGATAGCCAGCAAGATGCGATTGTCAGTATTGGCTTGGTGCCCTTTACCCTGAATCGCATTCGTTGTCAGCATGCGCAACACTGGATTGTTAACCCTAACCGGCCGTTGGCAGAGTCGTCGATTGTCATTCATGGGATCACCCACTCAGATATCGTGAATGCCCCTGACTTTTCGCATGTGATTGAACCTTTACTGAGCGCGCTAGCCGGCTCAGTAGTCGTGGTTCATTATCGCCGTATTGAGCGGGAGTTTCTGGACCGTGCGATCAAACAGCGCCTAGGCGAGGGGATCATTTTCCCAATGGTCGATACCATGGAATTAGAAGCGCGCAAACATAGAAACGGTAAACGCAGCTTTATGGATTGGATTGCCCGTCGCCCGCCTGAGTCGATTCGTTTAGCCGATAGTCGTCATCGTTATCACTTACCCTTTTACCAGAGCCACCATGCGCTGACGGATGCGATGGCAACGGCTGAACTACTGCAAGCGCAAATTGCCCATGACTTTTCACCGGACACGCCCATCAGTGAACTATGGCGCTAACCGTGGGAACGGTCCTCGCGACTAAAGTAGAGGCTCGTGGCGAGACAATGAACCCTTTGCTGATGGTTTTCGTAATGACTGATAAGGCGTATAATCAACGTGCTACAAGTCAGTGACGAAAGTGAGAGGAAAAATGACATTGATCCATGCGGTTGAAGGGTTAGCGTTCGGTCTCGGTGTGCTATTGCTGTCATCGTCCATTGGCTTTGCGTATTGGGGGATCACTTTAAAGCCTGAAGAGGCTGAGGACATGACCGCACGTAAGATTGAGTTGGGGTTTTATGCGGGCGCGTGTCTTGTTTTCGCCCTACTCATTGGCTATTGGTTGAGCGTGTAGCCTTAGAAACTTTGGTATAACGGCGACAGCGCAAGTCTAAGACTTAAAAGTGAGTGTAAAAAAACCACCGATTGCTCGGTGGTTTTTTCGTATGGCCCGTAGGGGATTACCAAACGTCTTTATCGATTTGCTTATCCAGTTTCGGGAACTTGGTGCGATCAAAGGTTGGGTTTTTGCCCGCACGGCGCTGGTCTTCATAGTCTTTCATCAGCGCGAAGGCGACACCCGACAAGAGCGCAATCGCCACCAAGTTGATCACGGCCATCATGCCCATCGACAAGTCAGCAAAGCTCCAGATTAACGGTAAGTCGGTAATCGATCCCACCAACACCATAGCTAGCACAGCAATACGGTAGAGCAGAATCGCGTTTTTCGAGCGGAAAATATACTCGATGTTTGACTCACCATAAGAATAGTTGGCAATGATAGAGGTGAAAGCGAATAAGAGGATTGCGATAGCAATAAACGCCGCACCCCAGTCACCCACTTGGCTAACCAATGCTTCTTGGGTAAGCGCAATACCCGTTAGGCCGCTATTTGGCTCAAGCATACCGGAGATTAAGATGATCGATGCTGTCGCGGTACAGATAACGATGGTGTCGACAAAAACACCCAGCATCTGAACATAGCCTTGCGCCGCTGGGTGATTTGGCTTGGTGGTTGCGGTAGCGGCCGCATTCGGTGCTGAACCCATACCTGCTTCGTTTGAGAACAAACCGCGCTTGATACCGTGCATCATCGCTTGCGCGATCGCATAACCCATTGCACCACCCGCCGCTTGTTCAAGCCCGAGCGCGCTTTTAACAATGGTGGAGATCACAGCAGGTAGCTGCTCGATATTCATGCCAACCACGACAAGCGCAACCAGCAAATACGCCAGTGCCATAAACGGCACGATCAGCTCCGCCACACGCGCAACCGAACGCATACCGCCAAAAATCACGGGCGCGGTCACTACGGCAAGGCCGATGCCAACCGCTAAGGCATCAAAGCCAAACGCGGTATTCATTGCTGCAGCAATCGAGTTGGACTGGACACCGTTAAACGCCAGACCAAAGGCGATAATCAGACAAATAGCGAACGCAATACCTAACCAGCGCTGACCTAAGCCTTTCTCAATGTAGTAAGCCGGGCCACCGCGAAAGGTCTTATCGTTGTGGTTAACTTTGTACGCCTGCGCCAAGGTGGACTCGACGAAACTGGTTGCCATGCCGACCAATGCCGTTAGCCACATCCAGAAGATAGCACCAGGGCCACCCAGATAGAGTGCGACGGCCACACCGGCCATGTTTCCGGTACCGACGCGCGCTGCCAGACTGGTACTAAAGGCTTGGAAAGAAGAGATACCACCTGACGCGCCATCGCGGCTGTTGGCCATGAGTTTGAACATGTGGCCAAAGTTACGGAATTGAATAAAGCCAGATCGTACGGTGAAGTACAAACCTAAGCCAATCAAAAGATAAATGAGTACGCTGCCCCAAAGGAGGCCGTTACCTGTATCGACTATGGACACAAATAGATTTTTAAGTTGTTCCATCATTAAACTCTGTTTTGTCTGCTGGGAGACACCTAACTCGATAAACACGTGAACTCAGGTTCATCGTGAAAGAGCGAGGGTCGACAACCACTGTCCATGTGAGATCTCTGCCGTCCATGCAGGTGAGCAACGAAACGCGCGATAGCACCAAAACATCTGGCTTGCTATGACGCGCGATGTTGGATCTGCAACAGCATTTTGAATCCATGCTCGGCTGTTGCCAGAGTGCGCCGTTGCCAGTGATAGCGATGTCTTAGCACATCAATACACTAGGTGGAGCACGCCGGATAATACCGACATTTGTGAGACAAAACACTAGATGATTATTGAACTGTTGGTTTTTGAGCGGTCTTGGGTGTTAATAACAGCACTAAAAACTGTAACAAGAATGTAATGGGTTGCATGCTAATTACTTGATGTTAAAGCAGTCATCTCGACGCCTTTCGCATATTACTCCGTATTTTTTGACTAAATAACGTTTTCTTGCGCGCTGAACGAAATGTGATCAATGCCTCATATTACCGCCGATTCATCGTACCGACTGTCGAACGAATTTGCCCGAACCGGTAGATAAAGGTGACTTATTCACTGGATGACGCTGCTTTTTTGGTCAGCAAATCATGCTTAACGATATCGATCGCGGAGAGCGCTGTGTCGGTATCGATCGCATGGCTTTCAAGCAAGTAAATAAGATCGACGGCGAGTTTAACGTCGTCGGGGGCCTCTTCGAGTGCTTTTGACGAGGAAGAATGTGAGTCAGTCATGATGCCTCCAGGCTGGCGGAAAAGTCGGGAAAGTGGGTGAGCGCGGCTTGTATCAGTTGTTCGTGCAACGGGATTAGCTGCTCATGGGTTTCATGATAGCCTCCTCCTATGACCGCAGCGACAGGTATCTGGTGGGAGGCACACCGTGATAACACGCCTGTGTCGCGTTGAAAAATACCTTCAGCGGTGAGTGACAAATACCCCAACGCATCGTCTTTATGCACGTCGACACCCGCATCATAGATCACCATGTCGGGGCGGTGCTGAGCCAGTGCAAGGTCGAGTAAAGGCAAAAAGGCATCGAGATAGTCGCTATCTTGGGTGCCAATCGGGAGGGGTAAATCAAGCGTTGATGATGGCTTTCGCGAGGGGAAATTTTTCTCACAGTGGACGGAAAAGGTCACAATATCTGGATGTGAGGAGGCTAGCGCGGCGGTGCCGTCACCGTGGTGAACATCGCAATCGACGATCATCACTGTCTCTATGCCCGGCTGCGTGAGGGCATGACGCGCAGCAATCATTAAGTCGTTAAATAAACAAAAGCCACTGCCAAAGTCATAATGGGCGTGATGGTAGCCGCCGGTAAGGTGAATAGCCAGACCCGTGCGCAATGCCTGATCCACCGTTAAGGTGGTGCCACCCAGTGAGGTTAAACTGCGCTTTATTAGCGACTCACTCCAAGGAAACCCAATACGACGCATTTTTACCAAAGGCAAGTTGCCCTCGAGTAATTGACTCACATAGGCGGGGTCATGAATCGCGTCAATGATCTCTCTGTGCGCGGCGGTGGGCTGGTAAAACTCAACCGGCAATCCAAGCGCTTGCAATCGTTCGAACAGCAGCCGGTACTTTTGCAGTGGATAACGGTGACCCTCGGGAAGCGGGAAATCAGAGTAAATGGGATGGTATATCAGTGGTAGCACATTCGCTCCTTACGTTATCGCTTTTCCCGGTAAGTAATGGTGGTTTCAATGCGTTCTCGGGCTTTGGTGCACCGCGCTAGACGCTGCTCGAGCGCGAGAACTTGCTTTTGATGCTGTTGCCGTACAGCCGGACTGGAGGCCATCTCAACACTGGCGTTGGCATCACGGAGTTTGTCGGCGAGACGCCGCTCCCAGTCTTGATGCTTGGCCAAGTCTTGATAGAGCTCACCGATAGATTGGCGTCTTGGACCACGACGAGCTTGTTCTTGCTTACGTAAAGGTTGAGTGGCAAGTTCACGCTGGAGTGCGGTGATTTGTGCTAACAAGGTTTCGCAAATATGGGTGGCTCGCGCATCCGTTAGTACCCCTTGCTGATGATCGCGGCGCATCACGGCTAACAGGCCTTGTGCTTCATTAACACAGGGCGTTAATAACTTACCTTTGCAGTGAAAAAGTGGCGTGGCAAATAGCGGTGCCTTGGCTTCTCCTCGGCGACGATCAACCTCTGCGGCTTGAACGGCGAGTTGATCTAAATGTTGAGCCATGGCATCGATTTGCGCTTTCATGATGTTTTCTCTCTCAATGAGGGCTAGAACCAAGCATCAACGGCGAGTTTGCCCGCTAGAATAACCACCGCGGTGATAAAAATAGGGCGAATAAAACGGCTACCAAAGCGGATGGCTGAGTGAGCGCCAATAAAAGCCCCTAGCATTAAGCAGGCTCCCATGGTTAAGCCCAGCGCCCAGCTTACATGGCCTAACAGCGCGAACGCCACCAGTGAGGTGAAGTTACTGGTAAAGTTCATCGCCTTTGCTAATCCCGAGGATAGCAAAATATTCATCCGATAGAGCGACATGGTGGAAACCGTCCAAAACGCGCCGGTTCCCGGACCTGCCACCCCGTCATAAAAGCCAAGTGATAAACCCTGACTCCACTGTTTTATGGGCAGCTTTGGGCAACGTGCGGGTAGCTGGTTGTTATCGCCTTTAGGGTGTGGATGCCAGATGGTATACACGGCGGCGACCAACACCACAATGGGAATGGCCTTCTCTAACCATTCGGTACTCAGAACGTCCACCAGCAGGGTGCCGGCCGTGGCGCCAATTAAGGTCCCCCAAAACGCATGCTGCCAAAATAAGGGAGAAAATAGGCGCTTTTTATAATAAGTGAACGCGGCGGTGCTCGACGCAAAGGTCGCGGCCAGCTTATTGGTGCCTAACGCAACATGCGGCGGCAGGCCAAGTGATAATAGGGCAGGGACAGTGAGCATGCCGCCACCGCCAGCTACCGCATCAATAAATCCAGCGACAAACGCGGTCAGCCCCAGAATAACTAAAGTAGAGAGGTCAATCAGTTCCAGCATGTTAACTCGTCAGTTTAAGGTTCGATCACGCGTGTAAAGGGAGGTAGCGAGTCGAGTAAGGATTGGCCATATCTACGGGTGATAATGCGCCGGTCAAGAAGCACTACTTTACCAGAGTCCTCTTCTTTGCGCAGTAGACGACCGACTGATTGTACAAGCTTTTTACTCGCCTCTGGCACCGCGATTTGTAAAAACGGGTTGCCACCACAGCGCTCGATATACTCCGCGTGCGCTTCTTCCACCGGCGAGGTGGGCACGGCAAAAGGGATCTTAGTAATAATGAGGTTGGTCAATAATTTACCCGGTAAATCCAAGCCTTCGGAAAAGCTGCCGGTACCAAAAATGATACTGGTTTTGTCAGCGTTAACCGCTTGCTGATGCGCCTTTAGTAATCCGGTACGCGACTGGCTCCCTTGGCAAAGCAGCTGCCAGCCCCGTTGCTTGCAGGTGCTTTCTATCGCTTTTGTCACTTGCTGCATTTGCCAGTAGGAGGCGAAGAGCACCAAAGAGGCGCGTTCGCCTTCCAGATGTTCGAGTATTTTATCGCTCAGCACATCCGTAAAGTCGCTCGCTTGAGGTTCACAAGGCATCGTCGGGATCACCAAGCGCGCTTTGTTGGGGTAATCAAATGGAGAAGGCAAGGCTAAATAACGCGAGCCGTCGGTTTCGCTCAAGCCCACTTGACGGCAGAAATAATTGAACCGGTTGAGTGCACGTAAGGTCGCGGAAAAGAGGCCAACCCCGGCTGCACGGGACCAGAGCATTTGGTCTAAACGCCAACCCACTTCCAAGGGGGAGACATGGATCCAAAGGTCGCCTTCGCGCTCGCGACACGCTCGCACCCAACGTGCCAAGGGGGCGCCTTTATCCGAATTAGGTTGAGCCATCAAGGTCCACACCTTTTCTAAATTTTCTAACCGTTGCAGGAAAAAAGCCGTTTCCGCGAGCGCCGGATCAGCCAGTTTGGCCGAAATGTCATTTTCTTTCAGACGTTCATTGATCAAATCATGAATTTTTCCCAATGCCTGATGGGCTTTTTTACTCGCCTTTTTGAGTTGCTCACTGGGTGAGGTAAGCGCATCGGGGAGCTCGCCATCAGCAAAGCGGTAGCAACCATCATCGTTGAGCGGCAATTGACTGAGCTGTTGTTTAACCTCGCGTAAGCCTGGGATTAAGGTTTGAATCGCGTCTAGCAAGCTATCCACAAACCGATGTGCGCGCTTAATATCAGCGGTATTCCCCAACTTGGTCGTCGCTTGATTGAGCTTTTCCAGCCAGCTGACCACACCCAACAGGCTGGCACTGGCGGCAGAAAAGTCTCGCGCGACAGTAGGCAAGTGATGAGCTTCGTCAACCATATACAGGCATTGCTCCGGCTCGGGCAAGATCACTCCGCCGCCTAGTTCGAGATCGGCGAGCAGCAAACTGTGGTTCACCACCACCACATCCGCTTTATCCATCGCCTCTCGTGCTTTAGCAAACGGGCAAGCACGGTGGGCGGGCAAACCGGCATGACAAGTGTGCTTATCAGAGGCGATGGCTTGCCAAAGATGATCAGCAATGGGTTTTGGCCAACTGTCTCTGTCACCATCCCACTTACCTCGGCTCAGCGCAGCGTAGAGATCGTTGAGTAATAATTGCTCGCTGCGCTTGGGTTTTTGGGTAAATAGCGCCCCTTGAATGCTTTCCATGTCCGCTACCGCACTGAGCTTATGTGCACAGCAATAGCGTTGACGCCCTTTGGCTAAAATAAAATCGAACGGTTTGGGGCAGATGCGATGAAAAAACGGGATGTCTTTATTGGCAAGCTGTTCTTGCAACGCCACCGTCGCGGTTGAAATAACCACTTTTTTATTGTTGTTGAGTGCAAACGGGATCGCGCCCATCAGATAGGCCATCGACTTACCGACCCCTGTGCCTGCTTCTGCCACTAATAGTCGCCGTTTAGGCTCGTAATCGCCAGCTAGGGTCTTCGCGAGCTCTGCCACCAAATAGTTCTGAGCTTTACGGGGAATAAAGTGGGGAAGTTGATCTTGTAGCGTTTGGTAGCACGCGCGAATGTCTGATTTTACGGCAGGACTGAGCATCAACAGGTCCGAGTTGCAAAGGTTGGCACCTAGTATAACACGGGGCAAAAACGTGAAAACGATCGCGAACTGCAAGATTTCCTTACAGATATGAGATCCTGGTCACGAATTTAATTTGAACCATTCTTCGCTATCTTGCTGATCTGCCGTTTGATTAACAAAACGCCTGATTTAAGCTATTGATTAGTTTTTTATTCCAATATAAGCAATAAATACTGTAATTTTTGGTGTTTTATGTTGTTAGTGTTTGTTGTTTATTTTCATCAAAAGGCGGGTGTTGAGTCAATTAAACTGTGATCTCAGTTCAACAAATATTACTATATTGTTGTTTTTAAGCGGTTTTTGTCTAGATTGTAATGCGCTTCCGGCGAGTTGACAGAACTACAAATGTTCTGCACGATTAGCCACGAAGTTTCAGTGAACTGGCATTTTGTTCTTCGCAGCGTTTTTGCTGCTGGTAATAGAGTGACAGTCACCATAAAACAGAGTTCCAAGAAGGAACTCATAATGACTAAATAGAAAAGGCAGTGGATTAACCATGAAAAAGACTATTCTAGCAATGGCAGTACCAGCTCTGCTGGCTGCTGGCTCAGCATCAGCAAGCATCAACCTGTATGACGCAGAAGGCGTTAAAGTAGACGCGTCTGGTGCAGCTGAAGTTCAGTACATCCAGAAAATCGGTAACGACCGTGACGGTGCATGGCGTCTAGACGACGGTGATGTTCAGTTTGATACTGAAGTAACCGTTTCTGACAAACTGAGTGCAATCGCTGCTGTTGATTTCGAATTCGAAGGCGCAGACGAAGACACTGACACAAACGGTAATGTTGAAAACAACGTGCTCTACGTTGGTCTGAAAGGTGATTGGGGTCAATTCACCGCGGGTCGTCAGCTATTGCTGATGGATGACGCTGGTATCACTAAAGACTACGAGCTATCTGTAAACTCGTTTGGCTCTGACTACACTCACGCGCAACAAGTAGGCAAGTACGTTTATGATAACGGTACTTTCTATGCAGCAGCGACTTATACTGACAAGAGCGACGGCTTTGAAGATGACTCTCTCGGTGAAGCTGAAGACACAGATAAAGGCTACTACGGCGGCGGCGATGACATCGCAATCTACGAAGGCCGTTTAGGCTACCGTGTAGCTGACGTAGACGCACGTGTTTACTATCAAAAAGCTGACAACATCAACCGTGATAGCAATGACTCAGTTGATACTTACAACTTCGAAGTTGAGTACGCAGGTATCGAAAACGTAGGTATTGCAGCATCTGTTGGTCGTAAATCAGCAGACTTGGAAGGTGTAGATACTGACACTGATTATGTGTCTATCGCTGCTGACTACACTATGGGTAAAACTACTTACGCAATCGGCTTTGATAACCAAGACGTTGACGGTCAACAAGACGACGTAAACGGTTACTACGCTAACGTTACTTACGCACTGCACAGCAATGCAAAAGTATACGCTGAAGTGGGTGACAGCGACGGTGACGAGCAAGATTGGGGTTACGTAGCTGGTATGGAAGTTAAGTTCTAATTGAGCTTATACCATCATTGCTAAATGTAGCACTGGTTACAAAAGCCGCCTTAGGGCGGCTTTTTTATTATCACGGTTTGGAGAAAAGATGAAAAAAGTAGTAGGTGTGGGCTTGGTGCTATGTACTCTCATGGCATCGAGTGTGACTAATGCCGCAGAAATTACCTCAGCACGCAATATCGAATTCGTTGTTGTTGATGGCGAAAAAGTGACGTTTGACAACTGGTCTCCAACTCAGACGATTGAGTTGCCGGATGGCAACCATCAAATTGTGGTGCGGTTTGAGGGTGAGGTTAAGCGAGGTAGTCGAGATCTTGTCTTTACATCACGACCGTACCTCTTTGAACTCAACGTTGATGGGCGTGATACGACGATTGATCTCGATACTCGACTAAAAACAAAAGTCCAAGCAGAGCATTATTTTGACGATGCTCAATGGCAAGCCGAGTTCGATAACGGTGATGTGATGCCTTTAGATGCCGTCGAGTTAAAAGGGGATGGCTTTGCCGCCTATGCCGACATGGAAGCGCTGGTGGCGGAGTATAACCGTGAGAATGGTATCATTATCGACCAAGGTGAAAGCAAGAACCTCAACGATGTATTGGTCGAGGTGGATGATCAAGGTAAAGCCTCTATTAAAGGTGATGCCTTGTCGCAGTTAAAGCTTTGGTATACCAAAGCCAGTGACCAAGAGCGTAAGTCGTTCCGTCGTTGGATTATTGACCAAGATTAAACGCCTCAGGATGATGTGTGATCGTTAGTATCACCCGCTTGTCAGCTTTAAATAGTCAATAAAAAACGCGCCCAGCTGATGCTGGGCGCGTTCCGTTTAAGCCACGATGAGACAAGCGAAAGTCAACCTCGCGATCACACGGTTTTACGTGCTCCTGCTGTGGCTCGGCGAGTGGCTGGATCGTGATGATAATAATTCGACGCGCGACACTGTGGGCAGCGCTGCTCGGCGGCGTCTTTCATTAAATCATCCAGTGGAATTTCACTTTCACAATCGGCACACAAGCCATAAATCTCCAAATCCATGGCACATAAAGCCGCATCGACTTTTTCTAAACGTTCACCGAGGCATCGGATGGCGCCAGGTACCCCTTGGCTTTCTTTAATCAGATCCGAAATGGTGAGGTTCTCGCAATGCTTGTCCCAGTCTTCACGCAATCGCGTGGTTAATGTTGCTACTAGCTCAGTGCGTTCGCGGTTAAGTTCACGCCCCAGCTGAGCAAGGGTTGTTTTATCCATGGTCAGTTCGCTTGATTGGCTAAAATGACTTTTATCATGACGCAGTCACACAAGTTGTTACCCTGATGTAAATCAATGAACCGGCTAAAACCTTACAAAGAGTCCGTTTTTAGCGGTGTTGACCTGAGCTATAGTACCTGCTCACTGTTGTTATGCTGTTGTGAGTGAAGTAACAAAATGGAACATGATTTTAAAGAGCCTTATAACGTCAAATACTTCATCGGCTTCCTGCTGGTATTACTGATCCCGACCTTACCTGCCAGTCTCACTTGGCTTGGCATTATTTTTGGCGGCTAATCACCGCCTTATTCACTCGCCGTGCGGCATTCCTTATTCGCCACCCTGTACCTCCATCGTCTCTGACACTACACTTAGCGTGAGTGAACAAGCGCGACCATCTCGAATCGAAGGGTAATAGAGACTATGCAACAAGCACCGACAGCCGCATGGCGTTGGTTATGGAATGGGTTAGGTTGGTTATGGGTCGCGCTGGGTGCGGCGGGCGCCTTTTTGCCGGTACTCCCGACCACGCCGTTTTTGCTGCTCGCCAGTGGTTGCTTTATGCGAGGCTCTCCTCGTATCGCTAACTGGCTACACGCCCATCCTACGTTCGGGCCGATATTGACGGACTGGTACCAAAAGCGCGCGATTAGTCGCAAAGTAAAACGACGCGCGACCGTCATGATAGTGGCAAGTTTTAGCTTTTCGATTTATATCGTCGGGGCGATGTGGCTGAAAGCGTTACTGGTTACCTGCCTAATTGTGCTCTTATGCTGGTTTCTCCGCCTACCTGAAACGGAATCTGTTGCTGGTTCGGCCGAAAATTCATAACATGACGGTTTGCGTTTTTTACCGGCGAGAATTGGCCATGAGCACCGACAGCTTGAATGTCATCAAACAAAGTATTCAAACCATCCCAGACTATCCCAAACCTGGCATCTTATTTCGCGATGTCACCAGCTTAATGGAAGACCCTGCTGCCTACCAAGCCACCATTGATGCCCTGGTTGCGCAATACCGCGATCATGGATTTACCAAGGTGATTGGTACCGAGTCACGTGGATTTTTATTTGGTGCACCATTGGCGCTTGCGCTAGGGCTCCCGTTTGTGCCAGTGCGTAAGCCTGGCAAGTTGCCACGCGCGGTGATCAGCGAAAACTATCAGCTAGAATACGGTGAAGATACCCTGGAAATCCATCGTGATGCGATTGCTGAGGGGGATAAAGTACTGGTGATTGATGATCTACTGGCGACAGGCGGCACCATAGAAGCCACCGTGAAGCTGGTACGCCGTTTAGGCGGCACCGTGGCGCATGCTGGGTTTGTGATAAGCTTGCCGGATATCGGCGGTGAAGAAAAGCTGGCCGCGCTTGGGATCAACGTTTATAGCTTGTGCGAATTTGCAGGCCATTAATGCCAGGCTATATGCAGGGTCCCGCGTTAGCAATAAGCATACAGGAAGCGGATTGACATGAGTTACCAAGTCCTCGCTCGCAAGTGGCGACCCCATAATTTTGAGTCTGTTGCCGGTCAAAGTCATGTGCTCACGGCCTTAGCCAATGCATTGGATCATGACCGCTTGCACCACGCATATTTGTTCAGTGGTACTCGCGGTGTGGGCAAAACCACCATTGCGCGCATTTTTGCCAAAGGGCTCAATTGCGAACAAGGGGTGTCTTCTTCGCCATGTGGTCAGTGCGCAACCTGCCGTGAAATTGACGAGGGACGTTACGTTGATTTGCTGGAGATTGACGCTGCATCCCGGACCAAGGTGGAAGACACGCGAGAGCTGCTCGATAACGTCCAGTACAAGCCCGCACGTGGCCGCTTCAAAGTGTACCTCATTGATGAAGTCCATATGCTGTCACGACACAGCTTCAATGCGCTGCTAAAAACGCTGGAAGAGCCGCCTGAGTACGTAAAGTTTTTATTGGCGACCACGGATCCACAAAAGCTGCCGGTCACCATTTTATCGCGTTGTTTGCAATTTCACCTAAAACACTTTGATGCGAGCCAGATTCAGACGCAGCTAGAGCATATCCTTGGTCAAGAAGGTGTCGAGGCAGAGTCACGTGCCTTAATGCTATTGTCACGGGCTGCGGAAGGCAGTATGCGTGATGCCTTGAGCTTAACCGACCAGGCCATCGCGCTGGGAAATGGCCACATCAGCACCCAAGCTGTCGCTGACATGCTGGGGACCTTGAGTACCGATAACGCACTCTTGCTCCTTGAAGCCTTGGCGAATCATGATGCGGTCGAGTTGATGAATATGCTGGCGCAGATTGCGCACGTCGGGGTGGAGTGGGATGGTTTACTCAAAGAGTTAGCCAGCCAGCTTCACCATGTGGCGCTTGCCCAAGCACTGCCTCAGACCCATGATGATGACAGCGGGGAGCAAGCACGGATTCACGCCTTGGCCTCGCGGCTTGCGCCACAAGATGTGCAGCTGTGTTACCAAATGGCACTGCAAGGACGGCAAGACCTGCCCTATGCCCCTGATGGGCGGGCCGGTCTAGAAATGGTCTTGCTGCGTATGTTGGCGTTTCAGCCGGTGAAAACGGTACCGTATGAACCGGCTACCATATCGGTGCCGACACACGATCCCGCATCTTCACCACAACAGCCGGTCAAAAAAGATCCCTCGCAAGCACTGAACGCGTTGAAAGCGCAGGTCTCATCGGCCAGTGCGGCGTCGCCAAACCAGTCGTCACCAAGCCAGGGGCACGAAGTACAACAGAACCGGCCCATGGGCGATACCCCGGAGAGCAATGACCGAGACACGCCGGAAAGTCCCCAAGATATCAATGACACACGCGCGCCAGCTCCTCAGCAGGCGATGGCAAAGACTAGCGCGGAGGTGCCTAGCGCAGGTGCATCCGGCAGAGGGGCACATGAAGCGAGTGTTTCCGAGCTGAACCAACCAGCAGTCGATGACTCGGCGCCAGATGCCGCGTCATCACTTGCGAATCAGCCGTCTGCCTCTTCGCCTGCCTCTAGTCTTATTCAGGCTCGTAATCAGTTGCGTAGTCGTATGAAACGTCAATCCGAACAATCGGGGAGTGGAGCAAAAAAGACGGAACGGACACCGGCCAAGACTGATGCGTTATCTGTGCTCGATCGCGTCGCGACGGCGGCAGAGAGTGCATCGCCTGTGTCCGCGCCTGAACAAAAGACACCGAGTGTGTCGTTGTCACCCGTGACTGAACCTACTAACGGGTCGTCAGAGCCTTACCAGTGGCGCTCTACGCAACCTGTGTCACCGGAGCCCGAGACGGTGCCTTCACTGACACCTAAGTCGTTGAAACAGGGGTTAGAACATGAAAAAACGCCCGCCATGCGCGACAAACTGGTGCAGGAAACCAACGCGCAAGATCCTTGGTGTGCCTTGGCAGACAGTTTAGAGGTAGAGCGCCTGGTTAAACAAATGGCACTGAATGCGGCGATGTCCCAGCAAGGCGAGCGCGTACAGCTTACATTGCGCCCGGATCAATCGCACCTTAATACCGAAAAAGCGCAGCAGCAATTGACTCAGGCCTTGACGACGGCGCTGGGCGCCCCCATAACCTTGGAGGTACAGCTCGGGGAAGCGGGAATCACACCTTTAGAGCGGCGCGAGCAGCTCTATCAACAAAAATTAGCGCAGGCGACACACAGCCTGCATAATGATCCGAATGTGACTTTTATTCTTCAACGCTTTGCGGCGGAGTTAGAAGAAGATAGCATTCGACCAATTTAAGACACCTAACCAAGAGAGAGAATTATGTTTGGTAAAGGCGGCATGGGTAACATGATGAAGCAGGCGCAGCAAATGCAAGAGCGCATGCAAAAAGTACAAGAAGAAATTGCCAGCATGGAAGTGACAGGCGAAGCGGGCGCAGGCATGGTGAAAGTCACCATGACAGGTAGCCACAGCATCCGTCGTGTCGACATCGACGATAGCTTGATGGAAGATGATAAAGACATGCTGGAAGACTTGATTGCGGCTGCATTCAACGATGCTGCCCGTCGTGTCGAGGAGCAACAAAAAGAGAAAATGGCGGAAGTGACAGGTGGTATGCAGTTACCACCAGGCATGAAAATGCCCTTTTAATCTATGCGCACCAGCCAGTTACTTGAACAACTGATGGACTCGCTGCGTTGTTTACCAGGCGTTGGCCCCAAATCAGCGCAGCGGATGGCCTACCACTTATTGCAACGAAACCGCCAAGGCGGGCTGGCCCTCGCGCAAGCACTGAGTACGGCAATGACTGACATTGGCCACTGCAGCCAATGTCGAACCTTTACCGAGCAAGACGTGTGCGCGATTTGCGATAACCCGAAACGCCAAGAAACAGGGTTGATTTGTGTGGTTGAAAGCCCGGCAGATATTGCAGCCGTGGAAGCCACGGGTCAGTACTCAGGGCGGTATTTTGTTTTGATGGGACACCTGTCACCCCTTGATGGCATTGGTCCGGCAGACATTGGCCTTGATGTGTTGGAAAAGCGTCTGCAACACGAACCGATCCAAGAGCTTATCTTGGCGACCAACCCGACAGTGGAAGGCGAGGCAACGGCGCAATACATCGCTGAGCTATGCCAAGAGCACCAAGTGGGTGCGAGCCGTATTGCACATGGCGTCCCCATGGGAGGCGAGCTAGAGCTGGTGGACGGTACCACGCTATCTCACTCAATTATCGGTCGCCAACAGTTGAAATATCGCTAGAAGCGCCTGACGTGTCCTGAGACCGCAGCTACCGTTGGTGACATTGTCTTCCACCGCGAGGGGCGGCAAGACAATGTGGCAACATCCACCGTCAAAGCAGCGATGTCAATCACACGACTGACGTGTAAAGCCTAGCCTCTGGTTAGGCTTTTCTTTTTTATTGTCTATCGACTTACTACTAACTGACTTATATTTGACCACTTAGGCCTTGAAAGCGTGGTACCGGATCCCTATATCCAAGGAGACGGAAACAACGAATTCATTGTGACGCGGGCAGATTGTCCGCGTCGCCATTAATCCTCATAGTGTTAGGTAGATTGACATGAGCGTGAAAACCCCAGAAAAACATCAGTTTGGTTCTGATACCTCCAAATTGCTGCAGTTGATGATCCACTCTCTCTACTCAAACAAAGAGATTTTCCTGCGAGAGTTAGTGTCAAACGCGTCGGATGCCGCCGATAAGTTGCGCTTTAAAGCATTGTCAGCGCCTGAGCTTTACGAAAATGACGGTGACCTGCGTGTCCGTCTTTCTTTTGATAGCGAAGCCGGTACGTTAACTGTCTCAGACAATGGTATTGGTATGAGCCGTGACGATGTCATCGCTAACCTCGGCACCATTGCAAAATCAGGCACAGAAGAGTTTCTTAAACAGCTTAACGAAGATCAAAGCAAAGACTCGAACCTCATTGGCCAATTCGGGGTCGGCTTTTACTCTGCCTTTATTGTGGCTGACAAGGTAACCGTAAGCACTCGAGCGGCGGGTCTTGCGGCCGACGAGGCAGTGCAGTGGGAATCAACCGGAGAAGGTGAGTATACCCTAGAGCCTATCAGCAAAGCTGACCGTGGCACTGAGATTACGCTGCACCTTAAAGACGACGAGAAAGAATTCCTCAATGATTGGCGCCTACGTGAGGTGATCGGTAAATATTCCGACCACATCGGTATTCCGGTAGAAATGTGGACGCAAGAGAAAGACGAGGAAGGTAACGAGACGGGAGAAGGCAAGTGGGAGCAAGTTAACAAAGCGCAAGCGCTTTGGACTCGTGCTAAGTCAGATATCTCGGCAGACGAATACAAAGAGTTCTATAAGCATGTGTCTCACGACTTTGCCGAGCCGCTGACGTGGAGCCACAACCGTGTAGAGGGTAAAAACGACTACACCAGCTTGCTGTATATCCCGTCAAAAGCCCCTTGGGATCTATACAACCGCGAGCACAAACATGGACTGAAACTCTATGTACAACGCGTCTTTATCATGGATGATGCGTCACAGTTCATGCCAAGCTACTTGCGTTTTGTTCGTGGTTTGATTGACTCTAACGATCTGCCGCTTAACGTCTCGCGTGAGATCCTGCAAGACAACAAGATCACCCAGTCACTGCGCGGTGCGTGCACCAAGCGTGTGTTGTCAATGCTAGAAAAACTGGCTAAAAACGATGCTGAAAAATATCAGACATTTTGGCGTGAATTTGGCCTAGTAATGAAAGAAGGGCCGGCGGAAGATTTCAGCAACAAAGAAAAAATTGCTGGCTTGCTGCGCTTTGCCTCAACGCATGAAGACAGCGCTGAGCAAACCGTCTCCTTGGCCGACTACGTGTCGCGCATGAAAGAAGAGCAAGACAAAATCTACTACATCACCGCGGATAGCTACAATGCGGCCAAACACAGCCCGCACTTGGAGCAGTTTAAAGCCAAAGGCATCGAAGTTATCTTGATGTATGACCGCATCGATGAGTGGTTGATGAGCTACCTGACCGAGTTTGATGGTAAGTCGTTCCAAGCAATCACCAAGGCAGATCTCGATCTGAGCCAATTCGATGATGAAGAAGCAAAAGCAGAGCGTGAAGAAACCGAAAAAGCGTTTGAGTCTGTGATTGAGCGAGTAAAATCGCACTTGGGTGATCGTGTTAAAGATGTACGTACCACCTTTAAACTTTCTGGCACACCGGCGGTGGTGGTGACCGATCAGTTTGAAATGGGCACGCAAATGGCGAAGCTTTTAGAAGCCGCTGGCCAGCAAGCGCCGGATGTGAAGTACATCTTTGAACTGAACCCAGAGCACGCTCTGGTTAAGCGCATGGCAGATGAAAGCGATGAGCAGAAATTCGGTACTTGGGTAGAAATGCTGCTGGGTCAAGCGATGCTGGCAGAGAAAGGCAGCATGGACGATCCGTCAGACTTCTTGGCCTCGGTCAACCAGCTTCTGACTAAGGTATAATCGACAGGCGATTGTCGAGACCACATACTGAATGACTATCGAACAAGCCCGGCCGGATTGCCGGGCTTGATAGCGTTTAGTTAAGCGTGTATGTTTCGTGTCTTTGCGAATATAGACGCAGTTTAACGAAACCTAAATAATCATAAAGGGGATCACTATGCGCATCATTCTGTTGGGTGCACCGGGCGCGGGTAAAGGGACGCAAGCGCAGTTCATCATGGAAAAATACGGGATTCCGCAGATTTCTACGGGTGACATGCTGCGCGCCGCGATTAAAGCGGGCACTGAGCTTGGCAAACAAGCCAAAGCGGTTATTGATGCTGGCGAATTGGTGTCTGATGACATCATTCTTGGCTTGGTTAAAGAGCGTATCTCGCAAGATGATTGTGCCAACGGCTTCTTGCTAGATGGGTTCCCACGTACCATTCCACAAGCTGATGGACTGAAAGAGATCGGTGTTGCGATCGATTACGTACTCGAGTTCGATGTTCCGGATGACGTTATTGTTGAGCGTATGAGTGGTCGCCGTGCTCACCTTGCTTCAGGCCGTACTTATCACGTTGTTTATAACCCACCGAAAGTGGAAGGGAAAGACGACGTGACTGGCGAAGCGCTAGTGGTACGTGATGATGATAAAGAAGAGACGGTGCGCGCGCGTTTGAATGTTTATCATAATCAAACTGCACCACTGATTGCTTACTATAAAAAAGAAGCCGATGCTGGCAACACCCAGTTTGTGACCTTCGATGGTACTCAAGGGGTTGAGCAAGTCAGCGCAGAGATCCAAAAGGTTCTCGGCTAATTTTTTGTTTAAAGGGTCAGTGCTCAGGCGCTGACACCGATTCTCATCGGTATGACTGATGCCAGAAACCGGAGCTGACGATTAGTCGCTCCGGTTTTTTTATGGCAAGCTACGCGTCATTCTCCAAGCCATTTAATCAGATAACGTTAAATTGGAAAGGTACAACAAAAATAATCGGCTCGCGAATAAGCCAAGGACAACAAACATGACCGAAAAGCATAACCAAGTTGGCGTACTTCTGGTCAACCTGGGAACCCCAGATGCGCCTACTTCTTCTTCTGTAAAGCGCTTTTTATCTGAATTTCTGCATGATCATCGAGTGGTCGATTTAACGCGTTGGTTGTGGTGCCCACTGCTGCATGGTGTGATTCTCCCGGTACGCTCTCCCAAGGTGGCTAAGCTCTATCAAAGTGTTTGGATGAACGAGGGATCGCCTTTGATGGTGTACGCTACACGTCAGCGTGATGCCTTAGCCACCAAGACGGGATTACCTGTCGCTTTAGGAATGACCTATGGTTCACCTTCGATGACGGATGGTATTGAGCAACTGCAGCAACAAGGTTGCGAAAAGGTCATGGTTTTGCCTTTGTATCCACAATACTCTGCGACCACCACCGCCGCGGTATTTGATAAAGTCGCCAAATCCCTAAAAGGACGCCCCTTGCTTCCTGAGCTTCGCTTTGTGCATCACTATCACGATCATCCGTCGTATCAATCCGCATTGGCAGACTCCGTCAGGCGCCACTGGGATAAACACGGCAAGGGCGATCTCTTACTGTGTTCATACCATGGGATCCCGCAACGTTTCGCGGATAATGGCGACCCGTATCCGCAACATTGCGAACAAACCACGGCATTGTTGCAGGCGGAACTTGGGCTCCCCGACCAAGCGATCATGATGAGCTACCAATCGCGTTTTGGGCGTGAAGAATGGCTTAAGCCCTATACCGATAAAACCTTGGAAGCACTACCCGCAAAAGGGGTTAAAACCCTCGATATCATGACACCAGCCTTTTCTTCTGACTGTTTGGAAACCTTGGAAGAAATTGCTGGCGAGTGTCGGGATATCTTTTTAGAAGCGGGTGGCGAAGCCTTTCGTTTTATCCCATGCTTGAATGATGACGAGGCGCATATTGAGTTAATGGCGACGCTGGTGGCAGAGCATACCCAAGGGTGGTAGACGGATAAAATTCGTTTCTCCAACGCTATGCAGGCGCAAATTCTGTGGTAGAATTCGCGCCTCCCTTCCATTAGCTAGTTACACGAACCATGAAATTTCCAGGACAACGTAAGTCTAAACACTACTTTCCGGTTCACGCCCGGGATCCTTTGCTTAACCCTGCCAGTGAGCGTGGCTTTAAACGCCCTCATGTGATTGGCATAGACCAAACCTTGGTGGACATAGAAGCAAAAGTGAGTGATGACTTCCTGGAGCGCTATGGTTTGAGCAAAGGCCACTCGTTAGTGATTGACGATGAGCGCGCTGAAGCCTTGTATCAAGAGCTCAAAGACAACAATTTGGTGACGCATGAATTTGCCGGCGGCACCATTGGCAATACCTTGCACAACTACTCCGCTTTAGCGGACGACCAATCGATTCTGCTTGGCGTGATGAGTCAGGATATTCGTATTGGGAGCTACTCTTATCGCTACCTATGCAACACGTCCAGCCGTATGGACCTCAATTATCTGCAACCTGTCGAAGGCCCGATTGGCCGTTGCTATGCACTGATTGGCGATTGTGGCGAACGTACTTTTGCCATCAACGAAGGCTTAATGAATCAGCTGCGTCCTGAGTCGATTCCGGAACATATCTTTGAGCATGCGTCTGCCTTAGTCCTGACAGCCTATCTGGTACGTTGCAAGGACGGTGATCCGATGCCGGATGCGACCATGCGTGCCATCGAGTATGCCAAAAAGCATAACGTGCCTGTGGTGATGACGTTGGGCACCAAGTATGTGATTGAACAAAATCCACAGTGGTGGCGTGATTTTCTGGCTGAGCACGTCAGTGTGGTGGCGATGAACGAAGATGAGGGCGAAGCGCTCACGGGTGAAAGTGACCCGCTGCTCGCGGCCGACGCCGCCTTACAATGGGTAGATATGGTGCTTTGCACGGCCGGTCCGATTGGCCTCTACATGGCGGGTTATAGTGAAGATAAAGCCAAACGCGAAACCTCACTGCCTTTATTACCCGGCGCCATTCCCGAATTCAATATGTATGAGTTCAGCCGTCCAATGATCAAAGCCGATTGCGAAAATCCGATCAAAATTTATTCGCACATTGCCCCATACATGGGTGGGCCGGAACGGATCAAAAACACCAATGGCGCGGGGGACGGTGCACTGTCTGCGTTGCTGCACGATATGTCAGCGAATCGTTACCACCGTGATAACGTGCCCAATTCGAGCAAACACCAGTACCCATTTTTAACTTACTCATCGTTTTCTCAGGTGTGCAAATACGCCAACCGTGTTAGCTATGAGGTGCTGGCGCAGCATTCTCCGCGTTTGTCACGTGGCTTGCCGGAGCGCGAAGATAGCTTGGAAGAGGCTTACTGGGAACGTTAATCTCATTGCCATAAAAGATAAAAAACCGCCAATTGCTGTTGGCGGTTTTTTATTATTGGTCGTGAGGGATGGGCTTATTGATACGCTTTTTCGTGTACGTTGCGGACCGCACGACCTGATGGATCAGCTTGGTTTTTGAACGATTCATCCCATTCAATCGCTTTGGCACTTGAGCAGGCGATCGACGGGCCGCCAGGAACACACTTCGCGGCATCTTCCAGAGGGAAGAGTTCGGCGAAAATCTCACGATACATATACGCTTCTTTGGTGGTCGGCGTGTTGTATGGGAAACGGAAGGCTGCCGTTGCCAACTGTTGATCGCTGACTTTTTCATCGGCAATGGCTTTCAAGGTATCAATCCAGCCGTAACCGACGCCATCGCTAAACTGCTCTTTTTGACGCCATGCCACCGATTCTGGCAACAGATCCCCGAAGCATTCACGAATGATGTGCTTTTCCATTTTACCCTCACCGCACATTTTATCATCCGGTTTGATTTGCATCGCCACTTCCAAAAATTCTTTATCCAAGAAGGGGACACGCGCTTCAACGCCCCATGCGGCCATTGATTTGTTCGCACGAGCACAATCAAACATGTTGAGTGCGAGCAGCTTGCGAACGGTTTCCTCGTGGAATTCTTGAGCGTTGGGCGCTTTGTGGAAATATAAGTAGCCGCCAAATACCTCATCGGCGCCTTCTCCCGATAGCACCATTTTAATTCCCATTGCACGAATCTTACGTGACATCAAATACATGGGGGTTGATGCTCGAATAGTGGTCACATCATAGGTTTCGATGTGATATACCACGTCGCGGATGGCATCCAAGCCTTCTTGAATACTATAGGTAAACTCGTGGTGCACGGTGCCAAGGTGGTCGGCGACTTCTTTGGCGGCTTTCAAATCCGGCGCGCCTTCCAGGCCGATAGCAAACGAGTGCAAACGTGGCCACCAAGCTTGGCTTTGATCGTCATCCTCGATACGGTTGGCGGCATATTGCTTGGTCACTGCGGAAATCACCGATGAATCCAACCCGCCAGATAGCAGAACGCCATAAGGTACATCGGTCATAAGTTGACGGTGAACCGCTTTCTCTAGGGCTTCTTTGAGTGCTGCTTTATCCGTGGTGCTGTCTTTTACCCCGTCATATTCCATCCATGCGCGTTTGTAATAACGAACAGGCTCACCTTGTTTACTCCATAAAAAGTGACCCGGAGGGAACTCACTGATGGTTTTACAAATAGGCGTCAGTGCTTTCATTTCCGAAGCAACGTAGTAGTTGCCATGTTCATCGTGTCCATGATAAAGCGGGATAATGCCGATATGATCGCGACCAATTAAATACGCATCCTGCTCTTCATCATACAAAATAAAGGCAAAGATACCGTTGAGATAATCGAGCAGTTCTGGCCCTTTCTCTTGATATAGGGCGAGAATGATTTCGCAGTCTGACTCTGTTTGGAACGGATAATCGGCGGCGAATTCAGCGCGGAGCTCTTTGTGATTGTAGATCTCACCGTTGACTGCGAGGGCTTGGGTTTGGTTTTGGTTATAAAGTGGCTGTGCCCCACTGTTAAGATCGACAATCGCAAGGCGCTCATGAACGAGAATGGCTTTTTCAGACGAATAAATCCCTGACCAGTCCGGACCTCGGTGACGCATGGTCTTCGACATTTTTAACGCGATTTCCCGCAATTGTTGCGAGTCGGTTTTAATGTCAAGCGCTCCAAAAATTGAACACATAATCTTCCTCTCTGTTTGTGTTATACGGTGTTTTCGCCGTGGCATGTCTGCGATATAGGACCACTGGTGGCGACCTGTTAATCACACTCTGCCCTGTGGCAGAGAAAGACACAAGTAGATAAAACAAATTCGTTATCCAAACTGACCTTGTGGTAAATATTATTTAATAAAAACCATGAAAAATGAATATAATTCAAAAATGGCGCAGTTTTTATACAAAAAAGCACAAGTGAAGCATCACTTGTGCGTGAGGAGGGTGGCAGAGTGGTTAGGGATCCGGATGTGAGAAGCGGTCTCTTACGTGACGCGCAAAGCCACTACCTGCCTCTTGATAGATATTAAAGGCTTCATCCACGCCAAGTGCTTTGAGTTGGTCGAGCTCATCTTGATATTTGGCAATGGCGGCGACCTTACCACTGAATTGTGTTTGTCGAATTTGCTCGAGTGCCAACGTATTGGCGTGGCTGTGAGGCATGGCCAGTAAAATGAGCGAGATATTGCCATCAGACACGGCTCGTGACCAAAAGTCGGGATCAGTCGCGTCGCCTAAAATAACACGTCTTCCTTCTTGCTGATGACGAGTGACAGAGTCTTCTCGTGTGTCAATTCCCACAATGGGTTGGTGGTGTGTGGTGGCGAGTTCGTCGTAGGCGCCTGAGCCAATACGTCCCATCCCCAATACCAAAATACTGGCATCACCGAGATTGATTTGTTGATCGCTGGGGTGAAGTTTGTCGGGTGCACGCTCAGGTAGCCAGCGTGATGCCCAACCATACAGCTGGTTACTAAATGTATTGAGCGGGGCGGAAAAGGCAAAACTGAGTGATACCGCGATGGCGATGGAGACCAAGATCGGGCCGGGCATCAGTCCTGTTTTATACGCCAAGCCACCCACAATGAGTCCAAACTCACTGAAGTTGAATAAGGTGAGCGTGGTAAATAAGGCAGTACGGACGCGGTAACGGAATCCATTAACGATCCAATAGTAGAGTACGCCCTTGATGGGCAGTAATAACATCAAAATCAGGGCAAAACTAAAGCTTTGCCAGGTAGGCTGTTCGGACAAGCCAATGTTGAGGAAAAAGCAAACTAGAAAAAGCTCTTTCATATTAAACAGTGACTTGGCCATTTCGGATGCACGTGGGTGACTGGCAAGCAGCATACCGAGAATAAGTGCGCCTAAGTCAGGTTTAATCCCCACCGCCTCAAACAATCCAGCGCCAGCCACTAGGGCGAGGAACACGGCATAAAGAACCAACATTTCACCGTGACCTGCCTTATCCAAAAGCTTACCCAATAGAGGTTTTAGCAGAGGTAAACCAAAGAGGAGGAGGGCGGTGAGTTCGGGGGTTTTTCCCGATGTGGCGGTGAGGAAAATCACGGCAAAGATATCTTGCATGATCAGCATGCCGATGGCCAAGGTGCCATAGGTGGCATTAAGCTCACCTTTTTCTTGCAGCGCTTTGATGGCAAAGACGGTGCTAGAAAACGAAAGCGCGAAGCCAAGCAGTAGCATTTCAGACACACTCATGCCTGACAGCATAGGAATGCTCAGTGCTTTAAGGCCCATTAGCGCGAGAGTAAAAAACGCGGTTGTCAGGACATTATGGGCCGTGGCCCCAAACCAGATTTCTTTCGCAAGCAAGGTTTTGACATCAAGCTTTAAGCCGATAGTAAACAGCAGCAATGTGACACCCAGATCGGCCAGCTGCGTGATCACCGGTGTCGACTGGTAGCCCATGGCATGGAGAACAAAGCCAGCGATAAGAAAGCCAACCAGTGGCGGGAGGTGGCAGCGCATTAATGCATAGCCACTGATAAATGCAGCGGAAATAAAAACCAGTTCCATATCTTGTACTTATTCTAAAGTTGAGTGAGACAAGGCATTGTCGGTAACGTGGCTATAATGTACACGTTTTGTGGTCAGTATGTGAATGTAAAATAAGGAAGCGTGAGAAAAGGCCGGTGAAGATAAGATGAGGCAAGGCGACATTTGCAGAGAAGACTGACGTTGCGAGAGAAGATGCCCGCTCTCCTAACCGCTGGCTGACCAACGGTTAGGGATTAACGTTTCGGCTAGGTTTAACGGCGATGCTTTAACTGACATGTTTTAATCACTCAACATGTCAATCCAAGTAGTGAAAAACTACTCCTCCAACAGCTCTTGTAGGAGCTCACCATTAAGCATCGCCCGCTTGACTAAGGAAAACGCAGCCATTGTAGGCTGAGCCTCCAGATTTGCGCTAACAATCGCCAGCTTCTCGTGGAAACTTGGCAGTGATTGATTCTCTACACAGCGCTCAATGGCAGGAAACACCACACTTTTTGCCGCGGTAATTTTGCCAGCAATCACCACCAGTTGTGGATTAAACAGGTTTACGGTCATCGCGATCGCTTTACCCAGATGATTGCCAACTTTAACCAACACTTGGCGTGCTAACTCATCACCTTGCTCTGCGGCTTGGCAAATGGCTTCGATGGTTAGGCTTTGATCATAACTGAGGCTACTGGGATGCCCTTGCGCAAGCAGTTGTTGGGCGTGCTCAATGATGGCTTCGTTTGAGGCCACGGTTTCTAAGCAGCCAAAGTTGCCACACTGACATTTTTTACCCAGTGGATCGATCTGCACATGGCCGAGCTCACCGACATTGCGGTTATGGCCAAGAAAAATTTGCCCATTGACGATGATCCCCGCGCCAGTACCATGATGCACACTGACCAGCATAGAGTCATAGTAGTCTTGGCTCGCCCCAAAGTAGTGCTCCGCCAGCGCTTGACCGCGAATATCGTTGCCAACGAAAGCCTGCACACCAAACTCTTCGCGCAAGGTATCAGCAAGTGCAAGTTGTTTGATATTGATGTTGGGCATGTATTCGACCACCCCTGAATCAGGGTCAACCAAGCCAGGCATGACCACGGATATCGCAATCAGTTCTCGGAGTGCGTGTTGGTGCGTTTCCAAAAATTGGCTAACGATATGAATCAAGCCTTGAACAAGCTCGTCCTGATCATGGTAGTGGAAGGTTTCGCCGTGTTCGGCCAAAGAGGCACCACTCAAGTCATACAAAGACAACTCAATAAAATGACGACCCAATCGTACCGCAAGGGTATGAAAGGGCGCACACTCGGTGGTGAGAGAAATGGCACGACGTCCACCTGTCGATGCTTGTTGTGCCACCTCTTTAATGAGGCCTCTTTCTAGCAGTTGGCGGGTAATTTTGGTCACACTTGCCGGCGCCAATCGGCTTACATCGGCAATTTGTATGCGTGAAATAGGCCCTTGTTGATCAATTAATCGATAAACGGCAGCTCCGTTAAGTTGCTTTACGAGATCGACATTCCCGATTTTTCCGCCAGTCATAGGTGTCCTAGCTTTGTAGATATTGTCCGTTTACGATCGTCGCTTGAACGTTGATTGCACGGTCGAAAATGGCAAGATTCGCAACTTTCCCCGGACGAATGCTGCCATAGTGTTGTTCGATACCGATTGCGCGAGCGGGATAGAGCGTAGCCATCCGCAAAGCTTCATCCAAGGCGATCCCTACATGCTCAACACTGTTATAAATCGCCTGATCCATCGTCAGTGCCGAGCCGCCAAGCGTGCCATTTTCATCTACACACTTACCGTCACGGTAATATACTTTCTTACCTACAAAAATAAAGTGATCCATGTCGGCTCCTGCTGGTGCAACAGCATCCGTAACCAACACTAATTTCTCACCTTTTACTTTATGTGCGAGACGAATATTAGGGTACGAGACGTGAAAGCCGTCAGCAATTACACCAGTGTACACATCAGATGTATCGTAGATGGCACCGACGACACCTGGCTCACGGCCTGAAATAGAGGTCATTGCGTTAAACAGGTGCGTGGCAAAGGAAATGCCGTGGGTAAAGCCTTGCTTAGCTTGTGCGTAAGTGGCATTGGTATGGCCAGCAGAGACCACGATACCAGCTCGCTTCAGGGATTGAATATGCGACGCGGGCGCCAGTTCAGGCGCGAGGGTGACTTTGGCAATCACATCCGCATTTTCGCATAAGTAGTTGATCATCTCATCGTTGCTTGGGCGAATATAGTCAGCGCTGTGTATCCCCTTTTTTTCGATATTCAAATAAGGGCCTTCAAGGTGTAACCCCAGCGCCTGATGAGGCTGCTGTTTTTGGTAAGCACGCATGGCGTTGATGGCGGCTTGCATATCGGTATCAGAGCTAGTGATCAGGGTGGGGAGAAAGTTGGTGCAACCTGATTTAAGGTTAGCCTGATGCATGGTCGCGATGGTGTCAGGGGTAATGGCATCATTAAACATCACGCCGCCACAGCCATTAAGCTGAAGGTCAATGAAGCCTGGGCTGACTAATGCACCGTCGAGCGCGCGCGTGGCAATATCATTGGGCAGGGCGTCTTGTCGACAGACGGCGTCAATCAGGCCTTCTTTAATCACGATGGCATGATCATCCAACACCTCATGGCCAGTAAAAATCCGGCAGTGGGTTAACGCATACATGCTTCAATTCCTTATAAATGGTGTATATTTTGGGCTTCAAGCTCTTGAAAATACTTCACAGTTTTTACTTTTAGTTCTGCTGTTGAAGGCGCATCGCACACAATCATCGCTTTTGGGTGCAGTTGTAGCGCTGATACTGTCCATAAGTGGTTCACTGACCCTTCTACCGCGGCCTCAAGTGCCTGGGCTTTATTGTGTCCTGTCACTAGGATCATGACTTCTTCTGCATCTAACAAGGTGCCGACACCAATGGTGAGCGCATGCTTAGGTACTTGATTGATATCATTATCAAAGAAGCGAGAGTTTGCCACACGGGTATCCTCGGTCAAGGTTTTGATCCGTGTTCTTGATGCTAATGATGACGCGGGTTCATTAAACGCAATATGACCATCGTTACCTACACCACCCATAAAGAGATGGATTTTGCCGTACGCTTTGATTTTTTCTTCATAGCGTTGGCACTCGGCATCGACATCGGTCGCATTTCCATTAAGCAAGTTGATGTTTTTTTCTTGAATATCAATATGGTTAAAAAAGTTTTCGTACATAAAGGTACGATACGCTTGTGGGTGATCAGCAGGGATCCCACAGTATTCGTCCATATTAAAGGTCACCACGTGCTCAAAACTGATTTCGCCTTGCTGGTGGAGCTTAATGAGTTGCTTATAGGTGTTGAGTGGCGTCCCCCCTGTGGGTAAGCCCAGAACAAAGGGGTTATCGGCAGTCGGCGAAAACGTGTTGATGGTATCGACGATATAGCGAGCCGACCATAGGCCGACTTGTTGGCTGGTTTGTAAAGGAATGAGTCGCATCGGTCACCTCGTTCTATCAATGCTCAGTTCGTGGCCATAGCATAACGGATATGCTCATTTATTTTCATCATAAAATAAGTTTTATGATCAGGCTAACAATTTTCTCTGTGTATGGGGTGTTTTGGTGATGATTCTCACAAATAACGCGGGTTTAATTTGCGAGGCGAATTTATTGACATAAACTGCAATTGACTAACATTGCTTTACAAAAGAAGTGATTTAACAAAAGTCCTTGGGCAAGCGTCCAAGTTAGATGCCCAGCCGCGGAGCAAGCGTTAGCGTGGTGGGGCACTGAAAAATATAAAGGGGGAACGACGGTGAATATTCTTGGTTATGCACAACGTATAGGTCGTGCGCTGATGGTACCGGTTGCGGTATTACCAGCGGCTGCGATCTTGATGGGGGTCGGCTACTGGCTTGACCCAACTGGATGGGGGGGCAACAGTGCCCTAGCTGCTTTCTTGATAAAATCAGGGGCAGCGATTATCGACAATATGTCAGTGTTATTTGCCATCGGTGTGGCATATGGCATGTCAAAAGATAAAGACGGCGCCGCCGCTCTGGCAGGCTTTGTTGGCTTTATGGTGATCACCACGCTGTGTGCGCCGGGTGCGGTAAGTCAAATTGGCTTGGTCGATATTTCAGTGGGCAACAATGAGCTTGCGTTCAGCAAAATCAACAACCAGTTTATCGGTATCTTGATCGGTGTGGTGTCTGCTGAGCTGTACAACCGTTATAGCGGTGTTGAGCTGCCTAAAGCCTTGGCTTTCTTTAGTGGCCGGCGTTTGGTGCCTATTTTGGTCTCTGTTGTGGCGATCATCATCTCGTTTGTATTGATGTTTGTCTGGCCTGTGTTATTTGGCGGCTTGGTTCACTTTGGTGAAAGCATCACCAACCTAGGTGCCGCGGGTGCCGGTGTTTATGGCTTCTTTAACCGCTTACTTATCCCTGTTGGTCTGCACCACGCGCTTAACGCCGTATTCTGGTTCGATACGGTCGGTATTAACGACTTGGGCCGCTTCTGGATGGGGGCACAAGGCCTTGAAACAGGCGAAGCGATTAAAGGGACCACAGGCATGTACATGGCAGGCTTCTTCCCCGTCATGATGTTTGGTCTACCGGGTGCAGCGCTTGCGATTTATCACACAGCGCGTCCTGAGAACAAAGCACGTGTTGCGTCTATCATGATTGCTGCTGGTTTTGCGTCTTTCTTTACTGGGGTGACCGAGCCACTTGAATTCTCATTCTTGTTTGTCGCACCTTTGTTGTTCGTGTTGCATGCGCTATTAACCGGTGTTTCCTTGTTTATCGCGGCCACTTTCGACTGGACGGCAGGCTTCGGCTTCTCGGCAGGTTTAGTTGACTTGGTGTTGTCGTCGAAAAACCCTGTGGCTAACCAGTGGTACATGCTGCCTATCATGGGCCTTGTATTCTTTGCGCTTTATTATGTGTCATTCCGCGCCGCGATTTCAGCGCTCAATCTGAAAACGCCAGGCCGAGAAGATGACGCAGTAGAAAGTGCACCGGCGAGCGCCAATACCGGTGAAGCGAGCGATAATCGCGAGCTTGCACGCAAGTACCTTAAAGCCCTTGGTGGTCATCAAAACCTAACATCGATTGATGCGTGTATCACCCGTCTGCGTCTGTCGGTTGCCGACCGCGAGGTGGTTGATGAAGCGAAATTGAAAGCCATTGGGGCGATGGGAGTCGTCAAGCTTGGCGAGAACAACTTGCAGGTCATTCTTGGCCCTCTAGCAGAAATCATTGCCGGTGAGCTGAAACAAATTCCAGAAGATGAAGATTTGTCAAACGTCGCGCTGCCATAAACGAGGCACTGTACGACAATGATCTGAACAAAGCGCCCAGCCAACAGCTGGGCGTTTTTTAGGTTTGTGTCATCGCTTTCGCGCAAAAAAGTAACAAATAGGCCTACACCGCGATGACAATGACAACAACGGGTTGAGTCGCAGCACGGAATAGGAGATCATAGTATCTATGTAGCTTTAAAATTCGCATTTTTGATACGAGGTAACCTTGATGAGTGATGCTGAAGCTCGTCCCACTAACTTTATTCGCCAAATCATTGATAAAGACTTGGCGGAAGGGAAACACACAGCGATCGTGACACGTTTCCCACCAGAGCCGAATGGCTATCTGCACATCGGCCATGCCAAATCAATTTGTTTGAATTTCGGGATCGCACAAGACTATCAGGGTGAATGCAACCTGCGTTTTGATGATACCAACCCAGAAAAAGAAAACGTGGAGTACGTTGAGTCTATCAAGCGTGACGTGCAATGGTTGGGCTTTGACTGGGCAGGAGAGGTGCGTTACTCCTCAAACTACTTTGATAAGCTTTATGGTTACGCGGTTGAACTGATTGAAAAAGGGCTAGCGTACGTCGAAGAGCTGACGCCCGATGAGATCCGAGAGTATCGTGGAACATTGACCGAGCCGGGCAAGCACAGCCCTTATCGCGAACGTTCGGTTGAAGAGAACTTAGCATTGTTTGAAAAAATGCGTGCTGGTGAGTTTGCAGAAGGTAAAGCCTGTTTGCGTGCCAAAATCGATATGGCGTCGCCCTTTATGGTGATGCGTGATCCGGTTTTATACCGCGTGCGTTTTGCGCATCATCACCAGACTGGGGATAAGTGGTGCATTTATCCAATGTATGACTTTACTCATTGTATCTCGGATGCACTAGAAGGAATTACCCATTCTCTTTGCACCCTTGAATTTCAAGATAACCGACGCCTATACGATTGGGTGTTGGAAAATATCACCATCGACTGTACGCCGCGCCAATATGAGTTCAGCCGCTTAAATCTCGAGTATACCGTGATGTCCAAGCGTAAGCTGAACCAACTGGTGGAAGAGCAGTTAGTGAACGGCTGGGATGACCCGCGTATGCTGACTATCTCTGGCTTGCGTCGTCGTGGTTACACGCCTGCCTCGATTCGTGAATTTTGCCAGCGTATTGGTGTGACCAAGCAAGACAATACCATAGAGATGAGTGCGCTTGAGTCTTGTGTACGCGATGATTTGAACGAAAATGCGCCACGCGCAATGGCGGTGCTCGATCCGATTAAACTGGTGATTGAAAACAAAGCCGATGATGTCGAATGGCTTGATGCGCCAAATCATCCCAATCAGCCCGAGATGGGCACGCGTCAGGTGCCCTTTTCGCGCGAGATCTGGATTGAACGTGAAGATTTCCGTGAATCAGCCAACAAGAAGTACAAGCGACTGGTGCTGGACAAGGAAGTGCGTTTGCGCAATGCCTATGTGGTAAAAGCAGAGCGTTGTGAGAAAGACGATGATGGCAATATTACCACTGTGTATTGCAGCTATGATCCAGACACCCTCGGTAAAGATCCTGCCGATGGGCGTAAAGTGAAAGGGGTGATCCATTGGGTCTCTGCTGCTGAGGCGTTACCCGCTGAATTCCGTTTGTACGACCGTTTATTCACGGTGCCAAATCCGGCGGGTGCGGATAACTTCGCTGAGACGATTAATCCGGCGTCATTGCAGGTACAACAGGGGTTTGTTGAACCAAGTATGCAAAATGCGCCAGTAGAGAAGGGTTATCAGTTTGAACGGACAGGCTATTTCTGTGCAGATAATAAAGATAGCCGTAAAGATGCACTTGTCTTTAACCGGACCGTGAGTTTACGTGATACCTGGGCGAAGATAGAAGGTAAATAATAAAAAGCCGGCGTGATGACCACGCCGGCTTTTTTCGAACGTTCACACTGAATCAATCAGCGTTATGAATGGATGGGTCGGCTTTGCAATCGCCTTCCTTACAGTGACCATACAAATACAAACTATGGTTTGTCAGTTGCACATTAAAGCGTGCGGCGATTTCTTTCTGACGCTCTTCAATCAAATCATCAGAAAATTCAATCACTTTACCGCAGTCAAGGCAGACTAGGTGGTCATGATGATGCTGTGTTGCCAATTCAAATACGGACTTTCCGCCTTCAAAATGGTGACGCGTGACAATGCCTGCATCGTCAAATTGGTTCAGTACGCGGTACACGGTTGCTAGGCCAATTTCTTCACCTAGGTCGATTAATTTCTTATACAGGTCTTCGGCACTGATGTGCTGGCAATCTGGCTGTTGCAGCACTTCTAGGATCTTGAGCCGTGGGAGGGTGACTTTGAGCCCAGCTTGCTTCAACGCCTGGTTATTGTCTGACATGTGTATCTACCTGTTTTCTGCCTGAGTTAAGACAGTTGGATTAGCAAGGAAAATATCTTATAAGCCTATCAAAATTGCACTGCTCTCGCTACTCTCGACATGCGTTCTTAGGACGAAATTTGATCATTTGTGGTTGCATCAATGTTTACGAGATGTGAATATTATCTGGTTAGACCAGATAAGGATGTCAACTTACATGTATCGCTTCTACAAACCACGTATTGTTAAGTGGGCACTTAACAGCTGGCCACCGTTTTGGGGCGCAGGGATCCATATTGATGCGATTAGCCAGGATTTTAAACGCGTCAACATGCGTTTGAAACTCCGCTGGTGGAATAAAAATGCCAATCGTACCCAGTATGGCGGTAGCATCTTCTCCTTAACCGATCCTGTCTATGCGCTCATGTTAATGGGGATTCTCGGCCCTCAGTACCATGTTTGGGACAAACAAGCAGATATCAATTTTATTAAGCCGGGAACCACGGACTTGTACGCAGATTTTGTGATCAGTGATGCGGTGTTAACCGATATCCAACAACAAGCAGGGCGAGGCGATAAGGTATTGCCCGAGTTTGTTGTCCACGTCAAAGACGCGCATGGCGAGGTGGTTGCTGAAGTAAGGCGTACACTTTATGTGAGAAAAAAACGCCAGTATCGAGATACAGCCAGTAAACAAGCCGCATGATCGGCCCGTTGTGCACCGATTAGATAAAAAACGCCAAGGTTGAGTCCCCTTGGCGTTTGATAAGCCAGACTTAGTCTTCAAGCTCTGCGAGACACATTTCTTCGTAAACTTGTTTCACCCACTTGCTCACACGCTCGTCGGTCAGTTCAGGCTGGCGATCTTCATCCACACACAAGCCAACAAAATGGTTGTCATCAACCAATGCTTGTGAGGCTTCAAATTCATACCCCTCAGTTGGCCAATGACCAATGATGGTCGCGCCTTTCGCTTCAATGATGTCGCGGACGGTGCCCATGGCATCACAGAAGTATTCTGCGTAATCTTCTTGGTCGCCACAGCCGAAAATAGCCACGAGTTTTGTTGAGAAGTCAATTTGCTCTAACTCTGGGAAAAAGTCATCCCAGTCGCACTGTGCTTCACCGTAATACCATGTTGGAATACCGATCAGCAGCAAATCGAAGTTATCAATATCTTCTTTGCTGCTCTTCGCGATATCTTGCACGTGAACCATTTGCTTGCCTAACTGCTTTTGAATGGTTTTTGCAATTGCTTCCGTGTTTCCCGTGTCACTACCAAAGAAGAGACCTACACTCGCCATATAAAAAACACCCGTTTTGTCAGTGGGTTGCTGTTTGCAACTAACTCGAATTAAAGAAAAAGCGTCGCTTTTTCAAACCTATATGATTAACCAGTGACTTCAGTGCTAGGGTTAGCCGATGCCGACCCCTTCCCAAACCAACTGAATCACACCTTTTACGATAAAGCCGACACAGCCTAGTGTGAGTACAAACCAGACGATCCGTCGGCCGAATACTGGCACATTGCCCTCACGTAACACGTCTTTAATTGCCATGCCGATAAAAAAGAAAATCGCGGCGAAGACGAGATCTAGACCTATTTTCTCGAGCAATTGAAAGTGCTCGTAAAGCATGCGTGCCTCCATTGAGCACCGACTTATGCGGCGCAATATATCACAAGGGTCACTTAACTGTTAACGCTCGCTCGGCATTAAAAAACGTTCTATGACGCTGGCAACCACCGCCGGTTTTTCAGCATGTAGCCAATGACCCGTGCCTGCCACCATATGCGCTTTTGAATGAGGGAACTGAGCGACAATGGCCTCGCGGTGGTCTGGCAGAATGTATTCAGAGTTCTGCCCTTTGACAAACAGAGTTGGGCCCGAATACTGGCCAAACTCTGTCCATCCCATGATGTTACGATAGCCGTGATAAAGATTATCAATATTGAAGCGCCAGGCGTAGTGACCGTGATCGGTTTTATAGAGTGATTTCAATAAAAATTGGCTCACGCCTGGATTTTCAATCGATTCATTCATCATGGTTTGCGCTTGTTGGCGGCTTTCCAGTGTCACCGTTTGTGTCTGATGCAATGCCCTGAAAACATTGTCATGTCGGTTAACTTGATAATCGACTGGGGCAATATCCATCACCACCAATTGTTCTACGCGCTCTGGAAAACGCTGGGCGAGGGCCATCGCCACTTTGCCACCCATTGAATGACCAACGATAATGGCTGACTCAAGCTGTTGTGCATCCATCCACGCGACCACGGCATCGGACTGGCTTTGATAATCTGTGTCCTGTGTATGATAGGAGCGACCATGGTTAGGTAGATCAATTTGATAAACACAAAAATGCTCGGATAGTGTCTTAGCGAGCCCGCCTAAATTATCGAGATCACCGAATAAACCGTGGATCAATACAAGCGGTGAGCCCTCACCGCGAGACTTTCCGTTTAATAACACGTTGCTTTTCTCTCAGATTACTGGCTTTAACGTAGAGTATACCTATCTATCTCTGTATAATCGCCCCGTTAAACGATAAACAGGACGCGATGAAAAACAATGAAGACGATAGAGGTTGACGACGATCTATACCGGTATATTGCCAGCCAAACTCAGCATATTGGCGAAAGCGCATCAGACATCCTGCGTCGCTTACTGCTGTCGGACTCGGCACCGCAGCCCACTCAGGCTGCGCCGACGACGCCCTCTCGTTCTAGCGGTATTGTTGTCAGTAAAGACGCTGGGCGCAGTGCGTCCGTTGATCGTGTCAAAGCGATGCGAACGTTATTGATTTCAGATGAGTTTGCGGCTCAAGAACGAGCTATTGGTCGTTTTATGCTGATCCTCACCACCTTATACCGTGTTGACCAACAAGGATTCGCAGATGGTATGGCGCTAAAAGGGCGTACCCGTCTGTATTTTGCCGATAATCCACAAACTTTATTAGAAAGCGGCAAAACCACCAAACCCAAGCAGATTCCAGACACCCCTTTTTGGGTCATCACCAACACGAACACTGGCCGTAAGCGTCAGATGGTGGAGCAGCTTATGGAAAAAATGCAGTTCCCGAGTGATTTGACTGAGAAGGTTGTGAACGCGATTTAATCTATGCCACTCATGGGAGAAGAGAATTATGGCAGTGCATCCTCAAGCCGGACAGCGCGCGAATCCGCAAGATTTGTGTGATATCCCGGCGCTTGTGACGCGTTTTTTCCAGGCTCAACCACGTCCAGGTCATCCGTCGCAACGTGTTGCGTTTGGGACGTCAGGACACCGTGGAAGCGCGTTGAACACGACGTTTAACCGCGATCATATTTTGGCGATTGCACAAGCAATTTGTGATGAGCGCAGCGCGCGCGGCATTTCTGGCCCTGTCTTTGTGGGAAAAGACACTCATGCGCTTTCAGTACCAGCATTCGATGCCGTGGTTGAAGTGTTAACGGCCAATCACGTTACGGTGATTGGCCAAGCTGAGCAAGGGTATACACCCACCCCAGGGGTATCGCAGCAGATACTCGCCTACAACCGCGCGCATGACGCGAAAGCGGACGGGATTGTCATCACTCCCTCGCACAACCCACCGCAAGATGGGGGCATCAAATACAACCCGCCCCATGGTGGACCCGCCGAAGGCGAAATCACGAAAGCAATAGAAACGCGAGCGAATCACTATATTGAAACCCATCTCGTGGGTGTTAAACGCTCGGAGATTGATGCGGCGATGCACAGTGACTATTACCAAGCGCAAGATCTTGTGACGCCATATGTCTCTGGGCTGGACAAGGTTGTTGATATCGAGGCTATTCAAAAAGCGGGTTTAAAACTTGCCGTTGACCCTTTGGGGGGAGCAGGGATCCGCTATTGGCAGCAAATTGCCGCGCATTATCAACTGGATATTACCCTGATTAACGATCATGTCGACCCAACGTTTGGCTTTATGCCGCGCGATAGCGATGGCGTGATTCGTATGGATTGCTCGTCTGCATACGCAATGGCCGGACTATTGGCGTACAAAGATGATTATGATTTGGCATTTGGCAATGATCCAGACTTTGATCGCCACGGCATCGTGACCCCCGAAGGATTGATGAACCCGAATCACTATTTAGCCGTGTGCATCGATTATTTGTTCCGCCACCGTCCGCAATGGTCAGCCGATTTAGGAGTGGGTAAGACCCTGGTGTCCAGTGCGATCATTGATAAGGTGGTTGGCGATCTCGCTCGTCCGCTGGTTGAAGTGCCCGTCGGCTTTAAATGGTTTGTGCCTGGCTTGAGTGAAGGAACGCTTGGCTTTGGCGGGGAAGAAAGTGCCGGTGCCTCATTCTTAACCTTTGATGGGCAGCCATGGTCAACAGATAAAGATGGTATCATTCTTTGCTTACTGGCAGCAGAAATCCTGGCGGTAACGGGGCTTACGCCGCAGGCGTATTATCAAAAACTTGCCCACAAGCACGGTGATCCGTCGTATAACCGATTACAAGCGGTTGCCAATGCAGCGCAAAAGCAGGTGCTCAGTCAGCTCAGCCCCGAGATGGTGACGGCAGAGAGCTTGGCGGGCGATACCATCACCGCCAAACTGACGCATGCGCCGGGGAATGGCGCTGCCATCGGAGGACTGAAAGTGGTCACGGAGTTTGGTTGGTTCGCTGCGCGCCCATCAGGGACAGAAGATATTTATAAAATCTACTGTGAAAGCTTTAAAGGTGATGATCACTTGCGTTTGATTGAGCAAGAAGCGCAACAAATTGTTGACCGCGTGTTCAACGCTCAAGGCGTTTAGCGCGTCCCGTCGTGACGCTGTAGTCGAAAACGCGTACAGACAATGTGCGCGTTTTTTATTTCAAAGCGGGTAACGCGGGTATCGTCTCTGGCCAGTCGCGGGGTACCACGACCCAAGGGGTGAGTGAGTCATCTAACAAGTGACAGGTGCGAGATAGCTCATCAAGTGATGCGCGTTCGAGCTTGGGCAAATCAGCGAAAGCGGGCAGTGACAACCACTGGTCGCGGGCCAATACGGCAAATTCCCTGTCTGTTGGTAATGCATCTGGCCAACACCACCATCCCCCAATGCTGTCATGATTGACGGGGGGCCACTCTGGTAGGGGCTGCTCGCCATGATGATAATGGCGGTACAACCTTCCTTGCACCATCAAACGTTTCTCACTCGGTTGCCAGTGTGGGTATTGCTGACAGAAGCTTGGGTGGCTGGACAGCGCCAATTGGTGGTCAAGCATTCGCGCCACTTTGATATCCAACGCATCCTTGGCATTGGGGCCTAACCAACGGTTGTCATAGGCGAGGTAGAATTTTACCGCCACCTCCCAGTGCTCTAGTTGCCCCTGATATCTGACTAAAAAGTCGATGGCACCTCGCGTCTTGCCGCCCTCATTAATTTGTATTTCCTCAGCTTCTAACCCCAAATGCGGGTGACAATCAATGAGCTGAGTGAGCAGCCACTGATAGTAAAAGCCGATACGCTTTGGTCCCTTATAGGGCGAGGGAGATGGCAGTAATTTGTGTTGCCAAAGATGATGAGGCACAACCGGGAAGTGCTTGTCGCTGAGTAGTGAGAACTGATTTTGTAACCAGCTAAAGTCGGCATTGATTTGATCTTGGTTGCTAAATAGCGGATCGGTGTCACTCATGATGTAATTTTATTACCTTGTTAAAAGACTGTTAAAGCTGAATCTGGTGATTTTTGGGTGAAACATAACCATTTATGTAGTAAAAAAACAAAATGGGTGGTACACTACGTCCATACTTGCAAACTGGTCAGATGAGTGAGGTTGATTATGTATACACCGTTCGATAAAACCCGTGTTGTGTTGCGCCGCTGCGCGGTTGTGATCGCGGGCATCACTTGCCTGCCAACACTGATTGTGCCGCCCATGGCATCGCGTTTATATAGCCATTTACATCAAGTCTGGCTTAAAGACAGCACCAAGCCAGTCTGGTTAGCTGAGTCGGAAAAGGTCGGTGGTTTTTTCTAACCCACCTTTACCTCATCAAGGCTTAGCCTATCGTATAAGCCATAAATACGTATAGATGCAGCCGAACAGATAGGTAGCGATTAGATAAGCGGTGAGCCATTCGTGCTCGCCGCTTTTTTTATTTTTGCTTGTCAGGTTACACTGTTGCCATTGTCTCGCAAGTGGATGTGAATGCTATGAATAATTTTGAACTGGAAGCATTGCTCAACGCCGAACTAAAACCGGATAGCATCAAAGACTACAGCCCGAACGGACTGCAAGTGCAAGGGCGTGATGAGGTTCAAACCGTCGTCACAGGGGTGACGGCTTGCCAAGATCTTATTGATGCAGCGATTGAGCAGAATGCGGATGCCATCCTGGTGCACCATGGTTACTTTTGGCGCGGCGAACCACAGCAAATTCGCGGCATGAAGTATCAACGTATCAAGATGTTGATTGAACATGGCATCAATCTATACGGTTATCACTTGCCTTTGGATATTCACCCGACGCTGGGTAACAACGCGCAACTTGCCAAACGTTTAGGCATTGAGCTGCTTGGGGGACTGGAGCCTGACAACCCTGTCTCGATTCCTGTTTATGGAAAGCTTTCAACACCCATGACATTGGCACAGTTTGAGCAACAAGTGGCCACGGTGCTTAACCGGACGCCCCTTGTGATTGACGGTGGCCAACAAACGCGGATTGAAACCGTCGGGCTGTGTACTGGTGGCGCTCAAGATTTTATCGACTTGGCCGCTTCACAAGGGATGGATGCGTATCTGTCGGGTGAGATTTCTGAGCGCACAACCTTTTCGGCGCGTGAGCAGGGTGTGCATTATATCGCGGCAGGGCATCACGCGACCGAGCGTTATGGCGTGAAAGCGCTAGGGGAGTGGCTTGCCCAGCAGCATGGTTTGAATGTGCACTTTATCGATATCGACAATCCAGCGTAACGCCTAGGCGTTGAGGCTAAGCGCGATAAAAGGTAGACGCAGCAATGTGATAACCTGCTGATGATAAAGAAAAAGCCGCCTTTTGGCGGCTTTGTTATATGACATTCGCGGCTTAACTGCGCTTGTCCATCGGCGTAAACTCGCGTTGCGTATAGCCTGTGTAAAGCTGACGCGGGCGCCCAATACGCTTGTGTGGGTCGGTATGCATTTCATTCCAGTGAGCAATCCAACCAATGGTACGAGACATCGCGAAGATCACTGTAAACATCGACGTGGGAATCCCGATCGCTTTCAGGATAATGCCTGAATAGAAATCAACGTTCGGATAAAGTTTCTTATCGATAAAGTAATCATCTGACAATGCGATGCGCTCTAGCTCCATCGCTACGTCAAGCAGTGGGTCCTGTATTTGTAACTCATTGAGCACTTCGTGACAGGCTTCACGCATCACGGTTGCGCGAGGATCGTAGTTCTTGTAGACGCGGTGACCAAAGCCCATCAGGCGGAATGGATCATCTTTGTCTTTCGCGCGAGCAATATACTCAGGAATGTTATCAACATGCCCGATTTGCTCAAACATACGCAAGCACGCTTCATTCGCACCGCCGTGGGCGGGTCCCCATAACGAGGCAATCCCTGCCGCAATACAGGCAAATGGGTTCGCACCTGACGAGCCCGCAAGGCGTACTGTTGATGTGGATGCGTTTTGTTCGTGATCGGCGTGCAGCGTGAATATTTTATCCATTGCACGCGCAACCACAGGGTTGACCTCATACTCTTCGCATGGCGTGGCGAACATCATATGTAGGAAGTTCTCCGCGTAGTCGAGGTCGTTACGTGGATAAATAAATGGCTGCCCGATCGAGTACTTGTAACACATTGCAGCCAATGTTGGCATTTTCGACAGTAAACGGAACGCCGTGATTTCACGGTGTTGATCGTTGTTGATGTCGAGAGAGTCGTGATAGAACGCGGCCAGTGCACCTACAACCCCGACCATTACGGCCATTGGGTGAGCGTCACGGCGGAAGCCGTGGAAGAAGCTTGCAATCTGTTCATGCACCATGGTGTGGCGCACGATCATTGAGCGAAACTCATCGTATTGCTTTTGGGTAGGGACTTCACCGTAGAGCAGGATATAACAGACTTCTAAATAATCAGCGTTATTGGCAAGTTGATCTATCGGGTAACCGCGGTGCAGCAATACGCCGGCTGCGCCATCGATGTAGGTGATTTGCGAATTGCACGAACCCGTTGCGACAAAGCCAGGATCAAAGGTGAAATAGCCTTCGTTTACCAGCTGGCGCACATCAATGACTTCTGGACCGACGGTGCCCTCGATAATCGGCAGTTCGATTGGTGCTTTCCCTTCGATATGTAGGGTAGCTTTCTTCTCTGCCATAACAATCTCCTTTGTTATTTTATAATCCCATCCAGGATACGGACTCGACCGTTGTACCGATCGACCCTAATGATGTCAATTTTTAACCTATCGATGTGTGCGTCAGTTAATAACTTATTTGCAATGCGAGTTAAATATCTGTTGTGAGATTCCGGTCAATTTTGTGCGTTTGTAATTGTCTGTTACGCCACGTATACTTTTTCGAGGTCTCTGGGCAAATCAGTATCCTAGAGCGTTTAGGGGCTCAAACACCTTTCCTAACTGACGTGATCCATTCGCCAAGAATTGCAGTTATAAGCAATAAGGTACATGAAGCGCGTTACGCAGATGTTGCAGGTCTTACGCTTTGAGTACTGAGGTTCAGAGAGTGTAATAACTATAAATGCTCAATGGAGCTGAGTGGGCAATATCGTGAAAGAAAGAAAGTCAAGACCCGTAAACCTCGACCTCCAGACGATTCGTTTCCCGATAACAGCGATTGCGTCTATATTGCATCGAGTGGCAGGTGTCATCACCTTTGTCTCGATCGCCATCCTCCTATGGCTGCTTAGCCTGTCTCTCTCTTCTCCTGATGGATTTCAATCCGCTGCTGCCATTGTCGATAGCTTTTTCGTCAAACTGATCCTTTGGGGCATTTTGACGGCGCTGGCGTATCACATTGTTGGCGGGATCCGTCATTTGATCCAAGACATGGGTTATTTTGAAGAGCTGGAGTCTGGCGCGCAAAGTGCGCAGGTTGCATTTGTTATCACTGGCGTGTTGTCTGTGTTGGCGGGGGTTTTAGTATGGTAACTAAAAACATCTCATCGGTCGGGCGCAATGGTGTGCACGACTATGTGCTGATTCGCGCCACTGCGATTCTCATCACACTTTACACACTTTATATGGTCGGTTTTGCCGTTTTTGGTCCTGAGATTACGTATGCCTCATGGACAGCGTTTTTCGGCCAGACCAGTACCAAAGTCTTTACCATGTTAGCCCTGGTCTCCGTGCTGATTCACGGCTGGATCGGAATGTGGCAAGTATTGACTGATTATATCAAGCCAGCCTTGCTGCGTGGCATGTTGCAACTGGGCGTTGTGGCCATGCTACTGATCTATGTTTTCGCCGGTTTCTTTGTATTGTGGGGTGTGTAAGTGAGTATTCCAGTTCGCGAATTTGACGCAATTGTCATTGGCGCAGGTGGCGCAGGTATGCGCGCCGCACTGCAAATATCAGAGCAGGGCCTAACCTGTGCACTGTTATCTAAAGTGTTTCCAACTCGTTCGCACACTGTGTCCGCGCAGGGTGGGATTACGGTAGCACTGGGTAACTCGCACAAGGACAACTGGCAATGGCACATGTATGACACGGTGAAAGGGTCGGATTATATTGGCGACCAAGATGCCATTGAGTACATGTGTAAGACAGGCCCTCAATCTGTGATTGAGCTTGAAAAAATGGGGCTGCCATTTTCTCGCTTCGAAAACGGATCCATCTATCAACGCCCGTTTGGTGGCCAGTCCAAAGAGTTTGGTGGCGAGCAAGCAGCGAGAACGGCAGCGGCTGCTGACCGGACCGGGCACGCACTGCTGCACACCTTGTATCAACAGAATATTAAAAACAAGACCACGATCTTCTCTGAATGGTATGCGCTTGATTTGGTTAAAAACCAAGACGGTGTAATCGTTGGTGCCACGGCCATGTGTATGGAAACTGGGGAGATTTGCTACTTCAAATCCAAAGCAACCGTGTTGGCGACAGGTGGCGCTGGTCGTATCTATCAATCAACCACCAATGCGCATATCAATACCGGTGACGGTGTTGGTATGGCGCTGCGCGCAGGCGTGCCAATGCAAGATATGGAAATGTGGCAATTCCACCCCACAGGCATTGCTGGAGCGGGTGTATTGGTGACGGAAGGTTGTCGTGGTGAAGGCGGTTATCTGCTCAATAAAGATGGTGAACGCTTTATGGAGCGTTACGCCCCCAATGTGAAAGATTTGGCAGGGCGTGACGTGGTGGCGCGTTCGATGATGATCGAGATTCGAGAAGGGCGTGGCTGTGACGGCCCATGGGGCCCACACCTCAAACTGAAGCTCGATCACCTTGGCAAAGATGTGCTCGAGTCTCGTCTCCCCGGTATTCTTGACTTGTCGCGTACCTTTGCGCACGTCGATCCTATCAAAGAACCGATTCCGGTGATCCCAACCTGTCACTACATGATGGGGGGCATTCCAACACAAGTGTCTGGCCAAGCAATCAAGCAAGACCCGCTCGGCAATGACATTGAAGTACAAGGTTTGTTTGCCTGTGGCGAGATTGCCAGCGTGTCTGTTCACGGTGCCAACCGCTTGGGCGGCAACTCATTGCTCGACTTGGTTGTCTTTGGCCGAGCGACCGGCCTGCACCTTGGCGAGACACTCGCCGCGCAAGTAGAAGCGCGCGATGCGAGCGAGTCAGACATTGAGGCGTCACTGGCACGGGTTAATCGTTGGAATAACACCCAGCAGGGTGAAGACCCGGTTGAGATCCGCAAAGATTTGCAAGCTTGTATGCAAGAAAACTTCTCTGTGTTCCGAGAAGGCGAGGCGATGGAAAAAGGGCTGAAAGAGCTGAAGGAAATTCGCGAACGCCTTAAGTCGGCGCGTCTTGATGATACGTCAACCGAGTTCAACACCCAGCGTGTCGAATGTTTGGAGCTGGAGAATTTGATGGAAACCGCGTACTCAACGGCGGTATCAGCCCATTATCGTACTGAAAGCCGTGGCGCACATGCGCGTTTCGACTATCAAGACCGCGATGATGAAAACTGGCTATGCCACTCCATCTATAACCCAGAAACCGAAGCCATGTCGAAGCGCGACGTCAATATGGCGCCAGTGCACCGTGAGGCTTTCCCACCGAAAGTCCGCAGTTACTAAGGGGGTCGAGAACGATGAATGTTAAGTTTTCTATCTATCGCTACAACCCAGATGTAGATAATGCGCCATACATGAAAGACTACACGCTGGATGTGCCTGAAGGGTCTGACATGATGCTGCTAGATGCGCTCATCCAGCTTAAAGAGCAAGATCCTACTTTGGCCTTCCGTCGCTCGTGCCGTGAAGGTGTCTGTGGCTCTGACGGCGTCAATATGAACGGTAAAAATGGTCTGGCATGCATCACGCCGCTGTCCTCACTGATGGACAAGTCCGAAATCGTGATTCGTCCGCTACCCGGTCTACCGGTGGTGCGTGATCTTATTATTGATATGGGGCAGTTCTATGAGAACTATGAGCGTGTCAAACCCTACCTGATGAATGATGAAACGCCACCGTCGCGAGAGAACTTGCAAGCGCCGGAAGATCGCGCGGAACTTGATGGCTTGTATGAGTGCATTATGTGTGCATGTTGTAGTACCGCATGCCCTTCATTTTGGTGGAACCCTGACAAGTTTGTTGGTCCAGCGGGCTTGCTTGCCGCTTACCGTTGGTTGGCGGATAGCCGTGACACAGCGACCGAAGAGCGGTTATCTGATCTAGACGACGCTTTTAGTGTCTTCCGTTGCCACGGGATCATGAACTGTGTCAGTGTATGTCCAAAGGGACTGAACCCAACCAAGGCAATTGGGCATATCAAGTCTATGCTGATTCAGCGCGGCGTTTAAAACGCTGAACCAATAACGTAGAAAAAAATGCCCCGTCCTCGGACGGGGCTTAATAACAGGTAACCCGGCCTCAGACCGGTGTTTGGATAAATAACTAGTGGTTAAGGGATAACAATGCAAAATGGCGTGATGAAGGCTTGGTTAGAGTCTTCTCATTTGGCTGGCGCCAATGCAACGTACGTAGAAGACCTCTACGAAATGTACCTCAGTGACCCGGAGTTAGTTGATCAAGAATGGAGAGCGGTTTTCGACCAGCTGCCAGTGGTAAGTGATACCGCGGTAGAACAACCTCACTCTCGTGTTCGTGATTACTTTCGACGCTTAGCTACCGATACATCGCGTGCAAGTGCTTCAGTCAATGATCCAGATGTAGACGCGAAACAAGTCAAAGTTCTTCAACTGATTAATGCTTTTCGTTTCCGCGGCCACCAACAGGCCAGCCTAGACCCTCTCGGGTTATGGAAACGTAAACCTGTACCTGATCTGTCACCTGCTTTTCACTCTCTCAATGAGCAGGATTTCAACGAAACCTTTAATGTCGGCTCATTTGCGATTGGTAAAGACAATATGCAATTGGGCGAGCTGTATGATGCGCTTGAGAAGACCTATTGTGGGTCTATCGGTGCAGAATACATGCACATTACCGATACCGAAGAAAAGCGCTGGATCCAAGGTCGCCTGGAATCTGTGGTTGGACAGCCGCAGTTTAGCGAAGAAGAAAAGCTCACCTTTTTAGAAGAGCTCACCGCAGCTGAAGGCCTCGAACGCTATCTTGGTGCCAAATTCCCCGGCGCTAAGCGGTTCTCTCTTGAAGGCGGTGATTCGCTGATCCCGATGCTGAAAGAGCTGATTCGCCACGCAGGTAGCGAAGGCGCACGAGAAGTGGTGGTCGGAATGGCTCACCGTGGGCGCCTCAATGTGTTGGTAAACGTATTAGGTAAGAAACCGTCCGAGCTTTTTGATGAGTTCGCGGGTAAACAAGACGAGAGTTGGGGAACCGGGGATGTGAAATATCACCAAGGCTTCTCGTCTGATTTCGCGACACCGGGGGGGGATGTTCACCTTGCGTTGGCGTTCAACCCCTCACACCTTGAGATTGTGAACCCGGTGGTGATGGGATCAGTGCGTGCTCGCCAAGACCGACTGGAAGATAATACCGGCTCGAGTGTTCTCCCTATCACCATCCACGGTGATGCCTCTATCGCCGGGCAAGGGGTGGTACAAGAGACCTTCAACATGTCGCAAGCGCGAGGCTTCCAAGTAGGCGGCACCGTGCGCATCGTGGTCAATAACCAAATTGGGTTTACCACGTCGAACCCGGCTGATTCACGCTCGACGCAATACTGTACAGACATCGCTAAGATGGTGCAGGCGCCGATTTTCCACGTCAATGCAGATGATCCCGAGGCGGTTGCTTTTGTATCGCGCTTGGCGCTCGATTTTCGCAACGAGTTTAAGCGTGATGTGGTGATTGACTTAGTCTGTTACCGTCGCCATGGCCACAACGAAGCGGATGAGCCCAACGCGACTCAGCCGATGATGTACCAAAAGATCAAAAAGCATCCTACTCCGCGTAAGTTGTACGCCGATATATTGGATCAACAAGGGGTCGCTAATCTCGAAAAAGCCACTGAGATGATCAATGAGTATCGTGATCTTCTTGATAGTGGTGAGTGTGTGGTGAAAGAGTGGCGCCCAATGGTGTTGCATTCTGTCGACTGGACGCCCTATCTAGGCCACGATTGGACGGTAGAGTGGGCGAATAAGTTCGATGCTAAGCGTCTGAAAGAGCTGGGTCATCGCATTTGCCAGTTGCCGGATAGCCATAAACTCCACAGCCGTGTTGCCAAGCTCTACAAAGATCGCAAAGCGATGGTAGAAGGCGAAAAGATGGTTGATTGGGGGATGGCTGAGACCCTTGCTTATGCCACTTTGGTTGATGATGGCAAACGTATCCGCATTACGGGTCAAGACTCAGGTCGCGGCACCTTCTTCCACCGTCATGCGGTGCTCCACAACCAAGAAGATGGCAGCACGTATTTGCCACTTGCAAATATCCATGACAAACAAGGACCATTCGAGATCTTCGATTCCGTGTTATCGGAAGAAGCGGTACTGGCGTTTGAGTATGGTTACGCCACCGCTGAGCCAGGCGGTTTAACCGTGTGGGAAGCACAGTTTGGTGACTTCGGCAATGGTGCGCAAGTGGTGATTGATCAGTTCATCAGCTCTGGTGAACAAAAATGGCGCCGCATGTGTGGCCTGACCATGCTGCTTCCTCATGGCTATGAAGGGCAGGGCCCCGAGCACTCGTCAGCACGTTTAGAGCGTTATCTGCAACTGTGTGCTGAGCAAAATATGCAGGTTGTGGTGCCATCAAGCCCCGCGCAGGTTTATCACATGTTGCGCCGGCAAGTGGTGCGCCCAATGCGTCGTCCTTTGATCGTTATGTCACCGAAGTCGCTGTTACGTCACCCACTGTGTGTGTCTAACTTGGAAGACTTAACCGAGGGTGATTTCCTACCAGCGATTGGTGAAATGGACGATCTTGAGCCAAGCAAGGTGAAACGCGTCGTGATGTGCTCGGGCAAAGTCTATTATGATTTGCTACAAGCACGCCGAGAGCAAGAGATTGATGACGTTGCCATTGTCCGTATTGAGCAACTTTATCCATTCCCTCTGGACGCGGTTAAAGACGCGATTGCGCCTTATAGCAATGCGAAAGACTTTGTTTGGTGCCAAGAAGAGCCACAAAACCAAGGGGCGTGGTACAGCAGCCAGCACAACTTCCGTGCTGCCTTACCGCAAGATGCCACATTGACCTATGCCGGACGCTCGGCATCCGCATCACCTGCGGTAGGTTATATGTCTGTACACCAGAAACAACAAAAAGCGTTAGTTCAAGACGCTCTGACCCTAAAGTAAGAACTAGAACATTAAGGATAAATACGATATGACAATCGAAATTCTGGTTCCCGATTTACCCGAATCTGTGGCTGACGCAACCATTGCCACATGGCACAAACAGCCAGGTGACTCGGTAACCCGTGACGAAGTACTGGTTGATATTGAAACAGATAAGGTCGTGCTGGAAGTGCCTGCCCCTGCTGATGGGGTGTTGGAGTCCATCATTGAAGATGAAGGGTCAACCGTATTAGCGAAACAGGCCATCGCTAAAATCAAAGAAGGTGCCGTCGCAGGTGAGCCAACCAAAGACGTTCCTGCACAATCAGAGTCTTCACCTGACAAGCGCCACACCGCCTCACTAGAAGAAGAGACGAACGACGCGTTAAGTCCTGCGGTACGTCGTCTGCTTGCTGAGCATGACCTCTCTCCTGACGCCGTGAAAGGCACAGGTGTGGGTGGACGCATTACGCGAGAAGATGTTGAAGCACACCTTAAGAGTCAGCCTGAGCAGGGTGAGCAAAAAGCACAAAGCCAAGATGTGCCACCTGTGGCTGAACGCGGTGAGAAGCGTGTTCCTATGACGCGCTTGCGTAAACGTGTCGCTGAGCGCTTGTTAGAAGCGAAAAACAGTACCGCGATGCTGACCACCTTCAATGAAGTGAACATGAAGCCCATCATGGACTTGCGTAAGCAATACCGTGATAGTTTTGAAGAGCGTCACGATATTCGTCTCGGCTTTATGTCTTTCTATGTGAAAGCGGTCGTCGAGGCCTTGAAGCGTTACCCAGAAGTCAACGCATCCATCGACGGTGATGATATCGTTTATCACAACTACTTCGATGTCAGCATGGCGGTATCTACACCGCGTGGTCTGGTTACCCCTGTGCTGCGCGATTGCGACAAGCTGGGCTTTGCGGATATTGAAAAGGGTATCCGTGATTTGGCGATTAAAGGCCGTGATGGCAAGCTCACCGTCGATGAACTGACAGGGGGCAACTTCACCCTCACCAATGGCGGTGTCTTTGGCTCATTGATGTCAACGCCGATCATTAATCCCCCTCAAGCAGCCATTCTTGGCATGCACAAGATCCAAGACCGCCCAATGGCGGTGGATGGCAAGGTCGAAATCTTGCCGATGATGTACCTGGCGCTTTCTTATGATCACCGTCTGATTGACGGTCGTGAATCGGTAGGCTTCTTGGTGACCATCAAAGAACTTCTAGAAGACCCAACACGTCTGCTTCTGGACGTTTAATGGCGCGCTACCCCCTGTTTTTGAGGGGAGCCATTTTAGAGGGGACGGAGGTCCCCTCATTTGGAAAGCAAAAAGACACAATAATGGACACTAACACGGATAGAACATCATGAATCTGCACGAATATCAGTCAAAGCAGCTGTTCGCTGAATATGGTCTACCAGTTTCAGAGGGCTATGCTTGCGACACACCACAAGAAGCTGCTGAAGCAGCCGATAAAATTGGCGGAAACAAATGGGTCGTTAAATGCCAGGTTCACGCTGGTGGGCGTGGCAAGGCAGGCGGGGTAAAACTGGCTAACTCCAAAGAGGAGATCCGTCAGTTTGCTCAGCAATGGCTTGGTAAAAACTTGGTGACCTTTCAAACCGACGAAAACGGTCAGCCGGTAAGCAAAATTTTGGTGGAGTCATGCACCGATATCGCCAAAGAGCTTTACCTGGGTGCGGTTGTCGACCGTGGTTCACGCCGCGTTGTTTTCATGGCATCGACTGAAGGCGGTGTCGAAATCGAGAAGGTGGCGGAAGAAACCCCTGAGCTTATCCACAAAGCATCGATTGATCCCCTTGTTGGCCCTCAGCCTTATCAAGGTCGCCAACTGGCCTTTAAACTGGGTCTAGAAGGTGAGCAAATCAAGCAATTTACCAAAATCTTTGTGGGTATCGGCCAGCTGTTTTTGGATAAAGATGTTGCACTGGTTGAGGTTAACCCTTTGGTTATTACTGACCAAGGCAACTTGCACTGCTTGGATGCTAAATTGGCCATTGATAGCAACGCTGTCTACCGCCAACCCAAAGTGCGCGCGATGCACGACCCCAGCCAAGAAGACGAGCGTGAAGCGCATGCCGCGCAATGGGAACTCAACTATGTCGCGCTAGATGGCAATATTGGCTGCATGGTTAACGGTGCGGGCCTAGCAATGGGCACCATGGACATTGTTAATTTGCACGGTGGCAGCCCAGCTAACTTCCTTGACGTTGGCGGTGGCGCGACCAAAGAGCGTGTAACAGAAGCGTTTAAAATCATTCTGTCTGACAGCAACGTAAAGGCTGTCTTGGTGAATATCTTCGGCGGTATCGTGCGCTGCGACTTGATCGCAGATGGCATTATTGGCGCAGTCGAAGAAGTTGGCGTTAAAGTTCCAGTGGTGGTTCGCCTCGAGGGAAATAATGCTGATGTAGGTGCCAAGAAACTGGCCGATAGTGGTTTGAATATCATTGCGGCAACATCGCTAACCGAAGCCGCTCAAAAAGTCGTTGCTGCCGCGGAGGGTAAATAACAATGTCAGTGCTGATTAATAAAGATACCAAAGTGATCTGCCAAGGTTTTACAGGTGGACAAGGTACTTTCCACTCAGAGCAAGCTATTGAGTATGGAACACAAATGGTCGGCGGTGTATCCCCCGGTAAGGGCGGTACGACTCACCTAGGTTTACCTGTGTTCAACACGGTGGCCGATGCGGTCGAGGCGACGGGTGCGACAGCATCAGTTATTTATGTTCCGGCCCCTTTCTGTAAAGACGCGATCCTAGAAGCGATCGATGCTGGTATTGAGCTTATTGTATGTATTACGGAAGGTATCCCAACACTGGATATGCTGGAAGTAAAAGTGAAGCTGGACCAAGCAGGCGTGCGTATGATTGGGCCTAACTGTCCAGGTGTGATCACGCCGGATGAGTCTAAAATCGGCATTATGCCGGGGCACATTCATCAATCTGGTAAAGTGGGCATTGTGTCGCGCTCGGGCACACTGACGTATGAAGCCGTTAAGCAAACCACTGATGAAGGCTTTGGCCAATCCACCTGTGTTGGTATTGGTGGGGACCCTATTCCAGGCTCAAACTTTATCGACATTTTAGAAATGTTCGAAAAGGATCCGGCGACCGAGGCGATCGTGATGATCGGTGAGATTGGCGGGACTGCAGAAGAGGAAGCGGCGGCTTACATCAAAGCCAATGTGACCAAGCCCGTAGTGGCATATATTGCCGGGGTAACAGCACCTCCAGGTAAGCGCATGGGTCATGCGGGAGCAATTATTTCTGGTGGTAAAGGAACCGCAGACGATAAATTTGCTGCCCTTGAAGCAGCGGGTGTCACGACGGTTAAAAGTCTTGCTGATATTGGTAAAGCATTGCGCGAGAAAACCAGCTGGTAAGCCAGACAAAGTAATCGCATAAACAAAAGCCGCTCATATGAGCGGCTTTTTGATATAGAAAACATAATAAGTGGTTAGGGCTTAGTGCGAGCGATTCGGCAATAACTGCGCCAACATAAAGACACTGGCTGCTGCAACCACCACAGATGGGCCAGCGGGCGTATCATAAAACCAAGAGCCTGCCATACCTAGCAGCACCGCAGCCATCCCAATGAGGCTAGCAAACGAGGCCATTTGCTCTGGTGTTGAGGCGATGCGCCGTGCCGTTGCCGCGGGAATGATTAGCATAGAGGTAATAATTAATGCCCCGACAAATTTCATCGCCAACGCAATGACCAAACCAATCAGTAGCATCAATAACAGCCGCAGCTTTTCTACTGCAATACCTTCTACCTTGGCAAGCTCTTCGCTGACTGTCATCGACAGTAACTGCTCCCAGAAATACGCGAGTACCCCGAGTGTTAAGCACGCGCCAATGGCGAGTAAAGTGAGATCGGCAAAAGAGACCGCCAACAAATCGCCAAACAAATAGGCCATGAGATCGACGCGCATGTTGTCCAAAAAGCTTACTGACACTAACCCCAATGACAGGGCACTGTGAGCCAATATACCGAGCAAGGTATCAGTCGAGACCAGGTGTTGGCGCTGTAGTCCCACCAATAAAACCGCCAGGAGTAAGCAGGTGATCACGAGTGCGAGGTTTAAGTCGATTTGCAGCAGAAAGCCTAACGCTAAACCGAGTAGTGAGGCGTGAGCGAGGGTATCGCCAAAGTAGGCCATACGTCGCCAGACCACAAATGAGCCCAAAGGGCCGGCAATGGCGGCGATCAATAAGCCGCCCATGATAGGGGCAAGTAAGAACTCAATCATGATGATGCTCTTGGTGTTCGCAGCTTACAGGTTGCCCTGCAAGATCATGTTTATGATGATGGTGGTGGTGATATAGCGCGAGTTGCTCACTGGTTTGGCGACCAAACATCGCCACATAAGAAGGGTGCTGCGAAATGGCATCGGGCTCACCGGAGCAGCAGACATGATGCTGCAAACAAATCACTTCATCGGTTTTAGCCATTACTAAATGCAAGTCATGCGACACCATGAGTACCGCGCACCCAAGGCTATCACGTAATTGACTGATCAGGCTATACATCTCCAATTGACCGCTGACATCAACCCCTTGCACTGGCTCATCTAACACCAACACATCAGGGTGCTTTAAAATGGCGCGGGCGAGTAGGACGCGTTGCGTTTCACCGCCGGAGAGGGTATGCATATTCGCATATTGCAAGGACTCGGCATTGACCGTATGTAGCGCCTGGCTAATCTGCGCATTGGTATAGCGTGTTCCCAGACGAATAAACCGATCAACCGTTAGCGGCAGAGTTTGATTTAACTGCAACTTCTGAGGTACGTAACCGATTTTTACGTCTCGGGCTATTTGTACTGTGCCGGCGCTCGGCTTAACTAAACCGATCAGTGCTTTGACAAGCGTCGATTTCCCGGCGCCATTGGGGCCAATTAGCGTGGTAATTTGCCCGCGCTTTAGTTGCATCGAAACCTTATCCAGCACATGGCGGCCATTGAAGGTCACCGTCACCGCATCGAGCGAGACTAGCGAGTCAGTCATAGTGAAAAAAGCATTGTGAATTGGAATTGTTATATTATAACATTTATAGCCAGTGAGAAAACATAAGAATGAGAGGAAAGATGATGGCGCGTATTATTGGGGTATTTATTGCACTACTACTGGCATTGCCCGCGCAAGCCACGTCGGTAATGACATCGATTAAGCCTTTACAGCTGATCGCGGCAGGACTTGTGACACAAGATGATACCGTCGATGTGTTGTTGCCGCCGGGGGCGTCACCGCATAGCTATGCGCTAAAGCCATCGGACATACGCGGTTTAAATCAAGCGGATGTGACGATTTGGGTGGGACCCGAGCTAGAGCTTTTTCTTTCTAAATTGTTGGCGGATAAACCTTCTGTATTGACCTTGACACAGGTCGAGAATATGCCGTTGCGCCATTTTGATGGCGGGCACCATCATCATCATGGACACGATCATGGCGAGCACAATATTGACCCGCACCTTTGGCTGGGACCCAAAACGACTCGAGTGGCGGCACAAGCTATTACAGAGGCATTGATTGAAGCCGCTCCCGGTAAAGCAGAGCAATACCAAGCCAACCTGACTCGTTTCAATGATAAGCTCGATCAAACCGTTGCCGATATTCAGCAAGACCTCGCCACCCGTATTCAGTCAGGGTATTTTGTCTTCCATGATGCCTATGGTTACTTTGAGGATGCTTTTGGCCTCGAAAAAACAGGACATTTTACGGTTGATCCAAGTCAAAAGCCTGGGGCGAAAACCCTGGTGACGATTCGCCGAGGTTTGCTTAATCATGATGCGACCTGTATCTTCACTGAGCCGCAGTTTAATCCCGCACTGATTGATGCTGTGACACGACATAATGACGTCAATGTACTTGCCTTAGATCCATTGGCGACATCAATTCCGGTAGCGCCTGATAGCTATCAGGTGTTTTTAAAAGATTTAGGAAATCGTTTCACACGTTGTTTAAAGCATGAAACTACTGACTAACTGGCTCGCTGTGACAGCCAGACTTCCTCGCCAGCACAAGCTGGCCCTGGCTTCATTATCTCTTTTGGTTGGCGCTGCCCTCATGTGGCAGCCCCATCCTTTTTCTCCCAAAGAACGGCAACCGTTGCCGGCGGTCAACCAACACCAAGCGCCGGCGACAGTGGATCACAGTGAACCGATTGAGCAAGGCATGGATGCAAACGATCCTGCCTTGAGTGTGCCTGAAGATGCGCTCGAGCAAGACATCACATCTGAGGCGCCGCGTGTCCATCACCACACCGTCGCGGCAGGGGATACACTCGGTGAGATCTTCTCACAGTATGGTCTCGCTATCGGTCAGCTCTACCAAATGCTGGATGTGAACGATAAAGCCGGCGATATTCGCCGCGGACAAAAAATGGAATGGCAAGTTGACGAGGAAGGTCGATTGCTGACGTTCACCGTTTATCAATCGATTAAATACCGCGACTATTACCAGTTCGATCAAGGTACCGTTGACTATCAGCGCTTGGAAACCAAAGGCGAGTTTGAGAGTGTGACCTTGATTGGACGGGTGAACAGTAGCTTTTATCAGCAGGCGCGCCAAGCTGGGCTCACACCTAATCAGATTCAAAATCTGGTCTCGGCGTTACAGTGGCGTTTTGACTTTGGACGTCAATCTCGTCGCGGCGATCAGTTTGCGGTACAAGTAAACAGAGAGTTCATCGACAATAAACCCGTGTCATCGGGTAAGGTCACGGCCATGCTCTACAAATCGGGCAGTCGAGACATTTTTGTCTATCGTCATCATGATGGACGCTTTTATGATCAGAAGGGGCAAAGCCTTGATCGTGCGCTCCGTCGTTACCCCACTGCCAAGCGCTATCGTATTAGCTCATCGTTTAACCCACATCGTAAACACCCGATCACCGGGCGTATTTCACCGCACAATGGCACTGACTTCGCGACGCCAGTGGGTACCTCAGTATTGGCCGCCGGTGATGGTGTTGTCGTTAAAGCGCGTAAACACCCGCTAGCGGGTAATTACGTGGTGATTAAACACGGGCGTGAGTATTCAACGCGATATTTACATTTGCATCGGATTTTAGTGAAGCCGGGCGATCATGTGTCGATGGGACAACGAATCGGATTAAGTGGTAATACCGGTCGCTCAACGGGGCCTCATCTTCATTTTGAATTGCTCAAATACGGTCACCCGGTCAACGCGATGAAGGTACCGCTGCCTGAGGCGCACCCCGTTCCTAATGGCGAGCGTAATGGGTTCCAGCGTCAAGCTAAACGTGCACATCAGGCGTTGGCGCAGCGATTAAATGGGTAATGGGTATCAATTATGTGAGGCCTAGCTCACATTTAGGGTTGCAGGGTTTTATTTAGGGGCAGGTCGCAGGACACTACGCTACTGAATCCTGCAACCTGTCTCTCTTCTCGTACATGAAACGCCGATGTCTCTGTTTGTTATGGCTGGCTCTCATCTTTCCTTGCCTACCTTTGCAGGCGCATGATCCCTTGCTCACATCGTTTCAATCATACGGCGGTCTCAATGGCCTCGGTGATGTTCGCGATGTGGCGGTGCAGTCATCTGGTGGTATGTGGCTGTTGGATAACCAAGGACGCATTCATTTTTTTGATGGTCATCAGCGCCATCCACTCAACGACGCCCTGACCTTGCCTGATGAAAAGATCCTGACCATTGCTTATGCTCACCAGGCGCTTTGGATGGCAGGAAGGCAACATGTTTATCGTTTCCAGCCAAGTACCAATACGCTTACCGCTTTCCCGTTGCCCGATGCCGTTGCACAGACAAGCGCTGATCATGGGCCTCGTCCCCCCCAATCGCCACGACTGGCGACGATCAATAATACGCTATGGCACATCCAAAGCGGCCAGATAAGCGTCTATCAACGGGAAGATAAGGCATTTCACGTGTGGCGAACGGGTCCGTGGCGTGCTGATAGTGTTTGGTTTACTGCGGGTCATCGATTGTTTGCGGTCGGGACAAGCTTATACCAACTCAGTGACGCGGGTGTGCGTCAACTGACACGCTTTTCTACGCCGATTACAGCGATCACGGCGAAACAAGACAGAGCATGGATCAGTACCGAAAAGCGTGTTTATCTACTGGCATTATCGGGCGATCAAGTAAAAGCACAACACGTGTTGAATACGCGTGGAGGCTACCAAAGAATGACGGTCGGCTCGGGCGGGTTGTGGGCCGCCAATCATAACGGGTTATTTCGACTTTCCCTAGACGGTGTCGCGACGCCTGTTTGGCAGCCAGGCTCTCAGGGCATAGCAGGCCAAAGCATCACTTTTTTATGGGCAGATTTTGAAGGGGGGATCTGGTTTTCAACCGATCAGGCTGCACGTTATCGTGCGCCGGGCCAGCGTTGGATCACTCATCAACACCGTGCGTTTCCCAGCGTGCTTACCCATGGTTTTATGGCGCAGAGTAACCCTTGGGGGCTAGAGAGAGGCAGTTGGCGCGATTTAAGTGGGTATCGCACTGTACCATGGACTTCGGATGCACCAAGTGGTGAATACCTCAGTGCCACCCGAGACGGTCAGCGCCTTTGGTGGTCAACACCGTCAGGTACAAAAGGGATCAATACGAAAACAGGGGCAAGCATCGTCATACCCGACCAGTTGGCAACCTTGCCCGCTGAGCATTTGTATACTGATGCCGAGGGCACCATCTGGTTATCGGTTGACGATCAGGTGATGCGCTACTGGCCGGACACACAGACATTGGTCAGTTATGGCACGCGATGGCAGACCCATCACGCGGGTGAGGTGTTAGGCTTTTACGATGATGGTCGCGGCAGTGTATGGATCCGTGACCAGAATGGCTTAACCCGTTATCGAGACGGTCATTTTAAGCCGGTCCCCTTGGCGAAAGACCGACTGCCTGTGCAGGATATGTATACCGATGAACGAGGTCGTTTATGGCTCACCAGTGCGCGCGGTGTGTATCAATACGATCCTAGCGCCCCAGACGCCGCGTCATTGGTTTATTTATCGCTACCCGATGAGCGATTCCACTGTGTCACTGGTAACCGCGACGGCGTATGGGCGTACAGTAACCAAGCATTGGTACACATTGCCCCACGAGGGTTCGTGCGCACATTTCGCCTCCCATCTGATGCAGAAAAAGTGGCCTGCTACGCGACCCAACCCCATCAACTCACTCTGTTGGCAGGGGATTATACCTACCAGATAGATACTGACCAATTGGCGTTTTCTCTGCGTAAACCGCCAAGTGTTGTGATTGGTGCGGTTTGGCAGCAACGCAAGCGTTGGCGTATTGGCCCTCGACAGCAAACAGCGGTGACATTACTAGAGCAAAGCCCCGCCTATCTAGCGTGGGGGAGTTGGCCACCAGAACGACAAGTGACACGCGTGCATTACCAGCTCGTGCCTTATCAGCACGCTGGCCAGCCAATGGCTGACAAACTGGCCGCTTGGCAGCAGACCGGCAGTGATACGATTTCTTTGGCCAATATGGTGGGAGGGCACTATCAATTACGTATTGCTATCCCGCGTGATGGTGCTTCCCATACTGTGTTAGATATCTCTGTCTCTCTTCCTCTGTTGCCTCACATTATCAATGGCATGGTACTGGCCTGCTTTGTGAGCCTGGTTCTTGCGGCTGTCATCTTAGCCTTGAGACAACGTCACTTGTCGGCGGTGCACATAGAGACATCGAGCGTGCCCATCTCCGGGCCGCTGGATGAAATCTCGGATGTCACATATCCTATCGGATTTGAATCGCCCTCATCACTGGCGCTGGCTTCAGACCAAGCCAATCAGCGATGGACAGCCGAGTTTGAGAAAGTTATCGCGGCCAAGTACCAAGATCCTGACTTTTCAATGGCTCAGGTAGCAAGCGCGTTAGCGATGTCTGAGCGTAATTTGCAACGTAAGTGTCGACAGTATTTTGGTGTGACAGTGACCGCTTATGTGACGCAGAAAAGACTGAGTGATGCCGCTGCGCGCTTGCAGCACGGGTATTCGGTTGCGGATGTGGCTGAGGCGTGCGGATATCGCGATCCGGCTTACTTTAGTCAACGGTTTAAAAGCTACTTTGGTGTCAGTCCTTCGCAGTATCGACGCACGACGACCGATATGACCGTGGCAGATATACGTGATTAGGTTGGGCTGTTGACCTGAAACCCAGGGGGAAATGCGCGTAAAAGAAAACGTGGCATAGCCGGGGAGCCATGCCACGGGTGTCAACGACACCTTCGCTTGCTGCCGAGGGCGGGGAGCCCGCCCTGGTAAAAAACGGGCTGGTCAGGCGTGTATTGTCTCAACCAGCGGCATCAATATACCGTAATTTGCGCTTGAGTCGTTATGACTAAACCGCCAATCGCATCTTGACAGGATTAAGGTTAAGGTATTGATAATTATTGCTTTTATTTCCTTTTTTCTGATTTTGACGAAAATAACGAAGTGCACTTACCCATTGACGACTAACCCACTGGCGGCGAGTGTCTCCCTCAGCTGTTGGATGAGGGGCTGTGCTTGCTCGTGAGGACGATGCCCCACTTGTAGGTGGCCCCAAATCGGATTTGGCCATACCGGATCCGTTTTAAACCGAGCAACATGGTGGAGATGGAGCTGGGGAACTAGGTTGCCGATTGCGGCGATATTGAGCTTGTCAGGGGAGAATAGACGCTCAAGACAGCGCGCCACTATGGCCGACTCTTGCCACAGCGAGTGCTGCTCAGTATCGTCAAGGTGGTGAATTTCTTCGATGTCCTGCTTACGTGGGATCAGCAAGAGCCATGGACCAATATCGGCATGCGCAAGGCGCAACTGACAAAGTGAGAAATCACCGACATAAGCGCTATCGGCGGCTAATCGTGAGTGGAGAACAAAGGACATACAGACTCCTTATTGCAATGCGAGCACATAGCTTACATCACAACTTGCTTTTGGGTCACAAACTCCTCACCGAATAGGAGGATTCGCCTCATAAGAAACAAAAAGCAAGTACGCTTAACACCAAGTACGCTTAACACAATGTTGAAGCCAAATGTGTCGACGAACGCGAGAGGAGGTGGCATGCATTATCAAGACGTCCTAGCTTTTTGGTTTGGCGACGAGCGTAGTGAGTGGGTTCCTTCGTCCGCCTCGCAGGCACGATGGTTTGGCGGTAGTCCAGACGTTGATGAGGCGATTCGCGAGCGATTCCAATCTTGGGTCAGTGCGGCCGGCGCGGGCGCATTAAATGACTGGGCCCAGACCGCAGAGGGGCGTTTGGCATTGATTATTCTGCTCGATCAATTCCCCCGAAACTTATATCGCGGGTTGGCGGCAGCATATCGGTATGATGCCTTGGCATTGGCTCTCTGTAAGGCAGGGCTTGCGAAAGGTGACGACCAAGTCTTGACCCCGCTTCAACGGGTGTTTTTCTATCTTCCCTTGGAGCATGCTGAAGAAGAAGCAGACCAAGAAGAAGCACTGTTTCGGTTTGATCAACTGCGTCAGCGAGTGAGTGGGGAGGCAAAAGCTTGGTACGAGCAATGCTTTGATTACGCACGCCAGCACTACGACATTATTACTACCTTTGGTCGATTTCCTCATCGCAATGCGGTGATGGGACGGTTATCGACTCCCGAGGAACGATTGTGGCTTAGCGAAACGGATCAGCATTTTGGTCAGGGATAAAAAAGGCGCCCACTTGCAACCAGTGGGCGCCCTTCTTCTGTGCTTATCCGCACAACAAGGATCATCTAACCTTGTTACATGCGCTCAAGCGTGTTGATACCCAACAGATCTAGGCCTTGCTTGATGGTTTTGGCCGTCAATGCAGCCATTCTTAGGCGGCTTTGGCGCGTATTCCCTTCAGAAAGCAGGATAGGGCATGCTTCGTAGAAGCTTGAGAATAGACCAGCCAGTTCAAATAGGTAGCTACACATTAAGTGAGGCTGACCCTCTCGCGCGACTGATTTAACCGCTTCTTCAAACTGAAGCAGTTTGGCGACCAGCGCTTTTTCTTTCTCATGCTCAATGAGCATTTCACCGTCGAGTGCATCACGGTCAACCCCAGACTTGGCAAAGACTGACGCCACACGGGTATAGGCATACTGCATATAGGGGGCGGTGTTGCCCTCGAAGGCCAGCATATGATCCCAGTCGAAGATATAATCCGTGGTACGATGCTTTGACAGATCGGCATACTTGACGGCTGCCATCGCGACCGTGGTTGAGATATCTCGCTGCGTATCAGCATCCATATCTGGATTTTTCTCTGCGATCAGTGCCTTGGCTCGTGTTTCTGCTTCATCGAGTAAGTCAGCGAGGCGGACTGTGCCCCCAGAGCGGGTTTTGAAAGGTTTACCGTCTTTGCCGAGCATCATGCCAAACGCGTGATGCTCAAGACTGACCGAATCCGGCACATAGCCCGCTTTGCGCACAATGGTCCAAGCTTGCATGAGATGCTGGTGCTGACGTGAGTCAATAAAGTAGAGCACACGGTCAGCGTTGAATTGCTCGTAACGATATTTGGCACAAGCAATATCAGTGGTGGTGTACAAATAGCCACCATCACGTTTTTGGATGATCACACCCATTGGCTCGCCGTCTTTGTTTTTGTACTCGTCAAGGAAGACAACTTGTGCGCCATCATCTTCTACGGCAATCCCTTTGGCTTTTAAGTCTTCAACAATACCGGGCAGCATATCGTTATACAGACTTTCGCCCATCACATCTTTATTGCTCAATGAGACATTCAGGCGATCATAGTTACGTTGGTTTTGCTCCAACGTTACTTTGACAAGCTTTTCCCACTTTTCTTTGCAGTAGGCGTCACCGCGTTGCAGGCGAACCACGTAGTCGCGCGCTGTGGCGGCGAAAGCTTCATCTTCGTCGTAGCGGGCTTTGGATTCACGATAGAAGTTTTCGATATCACCCAGTTCCATGGAGACATCGTCACCGCGTGACTCATGTAACTCGAGGTTGGCAATGAGCATACCGAACTGTGTCCCCCAATCACCGAGATGATTGGCACGGGTCACGTTGTGGCCTAAAAATTCTAGGGTGCGTACAACGGCGTCACCAATGATAGTGGAGCGAAGGTGGCCAACGTGCATTTCTTTTGCCACGTTAGGGGCTGAATAGTCCACCACAATGTTTTGTGTGTCTTGTTTATCGACACCTAAACGTGCGTCCGACAGGGCGGCATCTGCCTGTTTGGCTAACCACTGATCGTTAAGGAAGATATTGATAAAGCCTGGGCCGGCAATTTCTGTTTTGCTCGCCATATCACCGAGGTCGAGCGCATCCAAAACGTGTTGAGCAAACTCACGGGGGTTCGTGCCGAGCTTTTTGGCTGCTCCCATGACTCCATTCGCTTGATAGTCACCAAATTGTGGCTTCGCAGACTGACGCACTGCCGCTGGTGTGCCCTCAGGCGCACCCGCCGCAACCATCGCGGCAGACACTTTTTCGTTAAGAAGACTTTGAATATTCACTTGCTTACCTTTACTACTAGCCGGGCTGATTATGAACGACCCGTTATGTGGGCTTCCAGCTTATTAATACAAGAATCCGCCAACACTGCACTGCCACGTAACCAAGCGTGCAAACACAGTGTTGGCGGGATGCTGTATTGTTGCGAACCATGACGTCAATCGACGCGGATTAGCCCTAATGATACCCATAAAACAGCAGGCATTGGCAATAGTTATTCAACGCCATCCTTGATATCTTTCGCGACTGGAAGACAACGAGCACTATAAAACCTTGAGAGGTCACTATGCATGATGCCAGCAATTGGGTATCCCTGATGCGAGATCAAGCAACTTTTACAGATAAAATCAATCAGTTGCTGGAAACGCTGGCGATTGATTGTACCCAGTTAACGCTTGATCACGTTGCGATCCGTACCAATGATAGCGTGTTAACACAATCGCTTGCCGGCCATCTAAGCGAACAGGGGCAATTAATATCACAGGCGATGGTCAACCAGCGGCCGATCCATATTTATCAGCTTGATACCCCATTACACTTTGGTGTCTGGCAAACTGATTTAGTGGAATTGCCGTTTCCTCACCACAAAACCTATCCTTTTCAAAACTGGGAACATATGGAGTTTGTGGTTCCTTGCCGCCATGCCACCCTATCAGGGCTTGAAGACGCGTTACACGTGCAGTTTCCAGGCTTACTCGCGCGCGCAGCAAAGCTGAGCGAGATAACGGTTAAACACAGTGAGCCACAGGTTGCGGGAGAGCGGTTGGCCAATCCAACCATCGCGTTTAAGCAAAATGGTGTTTGCGTGAAGTTTCATCCTTATTCACTCGCGCAAATTATTGCTAGCGAAGCCAGTGCTTGAGCACTGGCTCAACCAATGTTGTCGTTTTACAAGATCACGGTTTTATTGCCATGGACAAATACCCGGTCTTCGACAACACATTCAATTGCTTGACTTAGCACACTTTTTTCCACGTCGCGGCCTGCTTTGGCCATATCTTGTGCGCTAAAGCTGTGATCAACATGAATCACGTCTTGGCCAATAATCGGCCCTTCGTCCAAGTCATTGGTGACAAAGTGGGCGGTGGCACCAATGATTTTGACCCCACGCTCAAACGCTTGATGGTATGGACGGGCACCGATAAATGCGGGCAAAAAGCTGTGATGAATATTGATGATGCGATGCGGATATTGGGCAACAAAGTCAGGCGTCAGAACCCGCATGTATTTCGCTAGAATGATGTAGTCAGGCTGATGGGGTTGAATCGCTTTGAGCATGGCTTGCTCGTGCTCTTCTCGGCTTAGGCCCTCATGGCTGACATAATGAAAAGGGATATCAAAGCGCTCAGTCAGATGTTGTAGTTTGTCGTAGTTACCGACTACCGCTGCAATATCAATCTCGAGCGAGCCATCATAGGCTTTCATTAAAATGTCGCCGAGGCAGTGGGATTCTTTGGTGACCATGATGACGACGCGTTTGCGGCGCGAGCTAATCAGCTGGCGCTGGCTGCCAGGTGGTAGCGCATGGTCAAGGTCGAGAAGCAGGGTGTGATCGTTAAAAATCCCCTCCAGCTCAGTGCGCATATAAAACTGCCCAGTGACATTATCGACATACTCTCGGTTGTGAATAATGTTGAGCTGATGTTTATAGCAAATGTTGGTGATGGTCGCGATGAGCCCTTGGGCGTCAGGACAGTCCGTGAGAAGTGTTTTTCGTTCCATGTTGGTCGTGTACTGCTGATGACTAAACCCTCGGTTGTACCCTGTCTCAGCCGCAAGGTCAAAGTGATTTTACGATGCGCCATCGGTTTCTCAGGGGAGTGGTTTCATCCCGAAGAGGGGTTTGGCATAATGGCGGCTTTCCCCCTGTGTATTTATACAATGATCCGTAAGGTTTTCTCAGACACCGGTGCGCTGGCCAAAGCGATTGATGGTTTTGTGCCTCGCCAGCCGCAAACAGATATGGCGATTGCTGTTGATGCGGCAATTCGTGACCAAGGCCAGCTCGTGGTGGAAGCGGGCACAGGAACCGGGAAAACCTATGCCTATCTGGCGCCTGTTTTATTAAGTGGTAAAAAGGCCATCATCAGCACGGGCTCGAAAAATCTGCAAGAGCAGCTCTACCATCGAGACTTACCGCTGATGAAGTCAGCCTTGGGCTATACAGGAACCACCGCCTTATTGAAAGGCCGAGTCAATTACCTGTGCCCAGAGCGACTCGAGCGACAAATTAGTGAGTGCCACCGCCCCGACAGCGAGCCTGGGCAATTGAGTCAGCTGGTTAAAATTCGCGAGTGGTCGTCCTATACCGAGTCGGGTGATCTGAGTGAATGTGACGCACTGGCTGAAGACAGCCCACTGATCCCTGTGGTGACGTCCACCAATGACAATTGCCTTGGTAAAGACTGTCCAAGTTATGAAGACTGTTATGTGGTCAAAGCGCGGCGTCGTGCGATGGATGCCGACGTGGTGGTGGTCAACCATCACCTATTTTTAGCGGATGTTGCCATCAAAGAAACGGGGTTTGGCGAGCTCATCCCAGAAGCAGACGTGATGGTGTTTGATGAGGCGCATCAGCTTCCGGACATTGCCAGTCAGTATTTTGGCCAATCTCTATCTAGCCGGCAGCTGCAAGATGTTGCCAAAGACATTCATATCGCCTATCGCACTGAGTTACGAGACACGCGTCAACTGGAAAAAGTTGCTGATCGCCTCTCGCAAGCTGCGATGGATATGCGCTTGGTGATGGGCGAGCCTGGATACCGAGGTAACTGGCGCGAATTACAGACGTCGCCCAGCGTAGAGAAAGAACTGGTACGGTTATCAGATGCGCTCGATCTTGCGCATGACGTGGTGAAATTATCACTCGGCCGCAGTCAATTGCTTGACGCTGCATTTGATCGCATCACCTTATTTAAAGCGCGGCTTGCACGCTTAAAAGATACCTCAATCACCGGGTACTCTTATTGGTACGAGTGTACTCGTCACCACTTTAGCCTCAATATTACCCCCTTATCGGTGGCGGATCGTTTTCGTGAGCAAATGGCCGAACAGGGCGGCGCTTGGATTTTTACCTCCGCTACCTTGGCCGTTGAGGGCGACTTCGCGCATTTTAATCACCGTCTCGGGATTGATGCTAAGCAACAAATGACATTGGAAAGCCCCTTTGACTACCCCAATCAAGCGAGGCTTTGCGTGCCTCGTCATGTACCGGAAACCAATAGTTTTCGTCGTGCCAACAAACTTGCCGCATTATTGGGACCGGTGATTGAACGTAACCAAGGGCGTTGCTTTTTCCTGTGTACGTCACATCAAATGGTACGAGAGCTGTCAGCCTTGTTTCGTGAGCAGCTGTCATTGCCCGTCCTCATGCAAGGAGAGATGCCCAAGCAGCGCTTATTGGCGGAGTATTTGTCGTTGGGCAATGCGTTGCTGGTGGCGACGGGCGCCTTTTGGGAAGGCATTGATGTGCGTGGACAAGCGCTCAGTTGTGTGATCATCGATAAACTCCCGTTTGCTTCCCCCGATGATCCTTTATTAAAAGCACGAATAGAAGATTGTAAACTGCAAGGGGGCGATCCCTTTGCTCAGGTACAGATCCCCGAAGCGGTGATCACCCTAAAGCAAGGGGTGGGGCGTCTCATTCGGGATCAACAAGATTTTGGTGCACTGGTTATTTGTGACAACCGATTGGTGACCCGCGCATACGGCGCAACCTTTTTGCGCAGCTTGCCGGCGATCCCTCGCACGCGGGATTTACACCACATTGACGATTTTTTGTCGGGCAGTGACACCGACAGCAACACGATGCAATCGCATTTATTAGATCAACCGATAGAGGGTTAAATGACGCTACGAATATTGGCCGTAGATACGGCGACCGAAAACTGCTCTGTCGCACTGTGCTGTGATGATCAGATTATCACACGCAGCGAAATTGCACCGCGTGAGCATACCAACAAGATCCTACCCATGGTCGACGAGGTATTGGCAGAAGCGGGCCTAACATTGACGCAATTGGATGCACTCGCGTTTGGCCGCGGGCCGGGGAGTTTCACAGGCGTCCGTATTGGCATCGGAATTGCACAAGGTCTAGCGTTTGGTGCAGATCTCCCAATGATTGGCGTTTCAACATTGGCAGCGATGGCAGCACAAAGCGGTCGCTTACATAATGCGACGCGCGTATTGACGGCGATTGATGCGCGTATGGGTGAACTCTATGTTGGCCAATATCTGCGGACTGACGCTGGCGTATGGCAGTGTGTCGGTGAAGAGAGGGTCGTCGCCCCGGACGCATTCACCCCTGAGTGCACCGAGGGGGTGTGGACATTGGCAGGAACCGGATGGGCAGCCTATCCTGATCTGGCAACACGCTTAGCATTGCAGACAGCGCCGTCAGAGGTGTTATACCCCCAAGCACAAGATATGCTGGAGATTGCTAAGCAGGCGTATCGTGCGGGAGACACAGTCGCTGCGGAGCTTGCTAGCCCCACGTATCTGCGGGATAAAGTCACTTGGAAAAAGTTACCCGGGCGCGAATAACCACCATGAGGCCGGCAGCATAGGACGTGAATATGGTATCGATTAACGGTGTATCCTCCCCACAGACAAACCGGCCTAACCATCCCCAGCGTGCGGGCAAAAAGCCGCAAACGACGCGCAAACAAACGCCCAAGACGACGCAAGTGGCTAAGGCGGTTCGCCAGCGTGTCGACCCCGCCGCGATTGCGCAAGCAGAACAGGCGAAACAAGCGTACGTGCAATATGATTTGCCGGATGGCCGCGGCCGTCAAGCGATGGCTTCCTACTTCGCGGTGTTAAATCAAGCCAGGCGAGAGGAACTGATCAACTTAGTAGGCGTCGATATCTATGTGTGATGTGGCGCGAAAGGAGCCTGATATGAAGTCTTACCTGTTAGTTTTATGCGGCATGTTACTACTGAGTGGCTGTACAAGTTTGCCTGAGTCCCTAAAAGGCCGGATGGACCAGCCCGTGACCGAATACCCGGTGGTCGCGAAAATGACAGAGGCAAACCAAGGGGAAGAGGTGCGCCTTGGTGGCTTGATCGTTGGGGTGAATAACCGTGAACAGGACTCTGTGGTTGAAATAGTGGCGGTGCCAACGTCGACAGCGGGTCGGCCCGATATCGATGCCTCGTCGCTTGGGCGCTTCAAAGCGATTTTTACTGGCTTTATTGAACCGGCTGATTATGCCAAAGGCCGGCCGATAACGGTGTTGGGCGAGTTTCAGGGCCGTCAAGCGGGAAAAGTGGGGGATTATTCCTATGATTACCCCGTGCTTAGGGTAACAGGGCACCAGCTTTGGGATATTGAACAGCATGTGGTTGATGATGACAGACCTTATTGCTACGGCTTGTACTGCTCCCGAGTGCGCATTGGCGTCGGCACGGGACGGGTGCAAAGCGTGATTAGCTTACCTTATTAGCCCTTGTATGTGATTGTGATGATGACACCGCCATTGACGGAGGCTCTCGAGGCATTATTGGCGTCTGATCCGGCAGCACTCGGGTTATCGTCTGGCTTAACGCCGACCTCGATTCGACTTAATGATGTGACAGTGGCCGCGGCAAGACGCCCAGCAAACGGCTTAGCGCCAACATTGGTTTTTTTACATGGCTGGCAAGACAACCTGGCGAGTTTTGATTCGCTGATCCCCATGCTGCCTCAAGACTACGGGTTACTTATGTTTGATTGGCCCGGGCACGGTTTGTCTGAGCACAAAACCGGGGATTATCACTACCCGTTTTTTGATTATCTAGACAGCTTGCATCAAGTGCTTCACCAAACACTTTGTTCGCAACCTGAGAAAAAGGGACCCGTCATATTGGTGGGGCACTCATTGGGAGGGTTAGTGGCTAGCTGTTACGCGGCCAGTTTTCCTGAGTCGATCGCGGGGGTTGTCTCGATAGAAGCGTTGGGGCCCATTGTTGAACCTGAACATAAAATCACCGAACGCATCGCGAAAAGTCTCAATCAGCGCTTAAATTCAGCGCAAAAACCCCCACGTCTCTTTGATTCTGCGATTAAGGCGCTACAATTGCGCGCATCCATTAATAAAGTCGCCTGTCAGTCACTGATGCCACTGGTAGCACGCGGGATCGAGACATGCGGTCATGGTGTACGTTGGCGTCATGATCCTAAGCTTCGTGGTGAGCCACTGTATCGAATGGCGCCCGGCCATGGAGAGTCGATTATTCGAGCGATTGAATGCCCTGTGCTGGCGATTCGCGCGACAGATGGGTATCCTGCGCTGCGCTCTGCCGATGCCGCGCAACGAGCCACGTGGTTTAAGCAATTGACACTCATTGAGATCCCCGGGACACACCATTGTCACCTTCAGCAACCGCAACAAACTGTGTCGTTAATAACGGATTTTGTGACCAAAATTCAAACGCGCACTTAAAATGCTCGTGTAAAAATAATATTAACGCTATGGTGGGCAGGTTAAACACCTGTTTGAATTATGCCTCGCGTCGATCGAAGCAGGCAATATAGCCTGCAAGTTAACACATAGGAGAAAGCCAGTGGAAAAGGTATGGCTTAATCGTTACCCGTCGGATGTGCCGGCGGAAATAGATCCAGATGCCCATCGCTCTCTGGTCGAGATGTTTGAACATTCTGTCCAGCAGTACGCGGATCAAACTGCCTTCATTAATATGGGGCAGGTCATGACATTTCGTAAACTGGAAGAGCGTAGCCGTGCGTTTGCAGCCTATCTACAAAACGAGCTGAAACTGAAAAAAGGCGATCGCGTTGCCATTATGATGCCGAACTTGCTGCAATACCCAATTGCCCTGTTTGGTATTTTACGAGCCGGTTGTGTCGCCGTGAACGTTAACCCGTTGTACACCCCTCGCGAGCTTGAGCACCAATTAACGGACGCCGGGGCAAAGGCGATTGTGATTGTGAGTAACTTTGCTCACACGTTAGAGAAAGTGGTCGACAATACGCCGGTGAAACACGTGGTATTGACCAGTTTGGGTGAACAGTTGCCACGAGCCAAAGGGACCCTGGTTAACTTTGTAGTCAAATACGTCAAAAAAATGGTGCCTAAGTATCATTTGCCGCACGCGACCTCGATGCGCCAAGCGCTGCGCCGTGGTCGACGTATGCAATATGTGAAGCCTTTTTTGAAAGGCGAGGATATTGCATTTTTACAATATACCGGTGGCACCACGGGGTTAGCGAAAGGCGCCGTACTCACGCATAGAAATATGTTAGCTAACGTCTATCAAGCCAAAGGGACGTATCAGCCGGTACTCAATGCAGGTGAGGAGTTAGTTGTCACTGCATTGCCGCTTTATCACGTATTTGCGCTCACGGTCAATTGCCTCTTGTTTATTGAAATGGGTGGACAAAATCTACTGATCACCAACCCACGCGATATTCCAGGTTTTGTTAAAGAGCTACAAAAGTATCCGTTTACGGCCATTACAGGCGTGAATACCCTGTTTAACGCGCTACTCCATAACGAAGATTTCCATGAGTTGGACTTTTCTAACCTGCGCTTGACCGTCGGTGGCGGTATGGCCGTGCAAAGGGCTGTCGCGGAAAATTGGAAAAAGCTGACTGGCAAGCATTTGCTCGAAGGATATGGGTTGACGGAGTGTTCGCCACTGGTTGCGGCCTATCCTTATGATTTACGTGACTACAACGGCTCCATTGGGTTGCCCGTGCCATCGACGGAGGTGCGCATCGTTGATGATCAGGGTGAAGATGTGGCGGACAACCAGCCGGGTGAGTTGTTAGTGCGTGGCCCGCAAGTGATGCAAGGGTATTGGAATCGTCCAGAGGCGACACGAGACAGTATCGACGAACAGGGTTGGTTAGCGACTGGCGATGTGGTGCAGTTCGATGATGATGGTTTCTTGCATATTGTCGATCGCAAAAAAGACATGATCCTCGTCTCTGGCTTTAATGTGTATCCTAATGAAGTGGAAGATGTCGTTGCGTTACATGACAAGGTGTTAGAAGTGGCCGCCATTGGCCAGCCAGATGAGAATTCTGGTGAAGTGGTTAAAATTTGTGTGGTCAAAAAAGATCCTTCGCTTACGCGAGATGATCTTGTGGCGCACTGTCGCAAACACCTCACTGGCTACAAGGTACCACGTGTCGTGGAATTTAGAGATGAACTGCCTAAAACCAATGTGGGTAAAATTCTGCGTCGAGAGTTACGCGATGAGCCGCAAGCCACTGAGCAAAAAGCGTCAGCTTAATGCGAACCGACCCAGAAAAGGGTAAACTGTCGATAACGAATCACGAAATGCCGGCCTCGCCGGCATTTTCTTTATGGGCTTTTTTGTGAACTATCAACAAATCACCACCGATCAACAGCTGGTCGATATCTGCGCACATTTCCGTGACCAAGCCGTTGTGATGCTTGATACCGAGTTTGTCCGTACGCGTACCTTTTATGCACAATTGGGGCTGGTCCAGATTTATGATGGCGAGCAACTGGTGCTGGTTGACCCGCTAGCCATTGATGATCTTTCTCCGTTATGGGCGCTGTTGACTGACACCCAAGTCACCAAGGTGTTACATGCGAGTAGCGAAGACTTAGAGGTTTTTCAGCACTACGCGGGCGTGTTGCCAACCCCCATGGTAGACACGCAAATCGTCGCCGCCTTTTTAGGTCATGGCGTCTCCGAGGGCTTCGCAAGCTTGGTAGAGCGTTATGTCGGCGTGAGCTTAGATAAAGGAGAGTCGCGCACTGATTGGTGTGCACGTCCCTTAACGGACAAGCAGAAACAGTATGCGGCCGCTGATGTGTATTACTTGCTACCGCTTTATCAAGCGCTGACTCAAGCGCTATCCGACACACCGTGGTATGACGCCATGGTAGAAGAGTGTGGCCTGTTGTGCCGCAAAAAGCAGTGGGTAAAGCCGGATGAAGCAGCTTATCTCGATATTAAATATGCGTGGCAGCTTAAACCTCAACAGTTAGCGGTATTGCAAGCCCTTGCCAAGTGGCGAGCTAAGGAAGCGCGCCGCCGGAATATGGCACTCAACTTTATCGTTAAAGAGCAAAACCTCTGGAAAATGGCGCGTTATGGTATTCGTACGGTTGAGCAAATGAACGAGCATGGGTTCGACAAATTTGAAGTGCGTTATCACGCGCAAACCTTGATCACGTTGGCCACGCAAGCGGATAAAACCCCGTTAGCCAAATGCCCGCCGGCCATCACACGCTTAGTCGATGAGCCTGGGTATAAGTCGGTGATTAAAGCGATTAAGGAGCAGGTGCAAGCCCAGGCAGATAAATCAGGCTTAGCGCCTGAGTTTATTGGTTCTAAAAAGCAGCTTAATCAATTGATTACCTGGGTATGGCGAGAGGAGCGTCAAGAAGACAAACGTCCTGACTTAGCCTCGGGGTGGCGCTTTCGGTTAGTGGGTGAGACATTGCTGACGATGATCCCTAACGCCCCAGGGGCATAGTGATCATCTCACGCATAAACAAAAGCGGTGGCCTTGAGCCACCGCTTTGTGTATTAGCCCGTTGTGATTGAGATCTAGCTCTCTTTTCCCTCTTCGGGCAAGGTGACATTCAGCTCCAAGACGGATAGGTCATCATCGCCTTGCTCTAGGCTGACAGACACTTGGTCCGGTGCGATATCCACGTATTTGCGGATCACGTCTAAAATATCTTGCTTGAGCTGAGGCAAATAAGTCGGCGCTGGGCTATCTGCACTGCGACGCTCGGCAACAATAATTTGTAAACGCTCTTTGGCAATATTGGCCGACTTTTTCTTAGATGGGCGGAAGAATTCAAGCAGTGCCACATTAGCCTCCAAATAAGCGTTTTAGGAAACCTTTGCGCTCTTCCTCGATAAAGCGGAAGGGACGCTCTTCACCCAGCAGACGCGCAATGGCATCTTCATAGGCTTGGCCTGCATCAGATTCTTGGTCAAGTACCACTGGCTCGCCTTTGTTTGAGGCGTGCAACACAGACTGGCTCTCCGGGATGACCCCTAACAGTGGAATACGCAAGATATCTTCAACATCCTCAACACTGAGCATTTCACCGTTGGTCACACGTGCAGGATTATAGCGAGTGAGTAATAAGTGATGTTTTACCGGATCCTCGCCGTTTTCTGCGCGGCGTGACTTGGAGTCGAGAATACCAAGAATCCGATCAGAGTCGCGTACGGATGAAACCTCTGGATTGGTGGTAACAATCGCTTCGTCAGCAAAATACAGCGCCATTAATGCACCGGCTTCAATGCCCGCGGGCGAGTCGCAAATAATGTATTCAAAGCCAAGCTCATCCATGTCTTTTAGAACCCGCTCCACGCCGTCTTTGGTTAGCGCATCTTTATCGCGTGTTTGTGAGGCTGGCAGAATAAACAAATTGTCTACGCGTTTGTCTTTAATTAATGCTTGATGCAGATTGGCTTCGCCATTAATGACATTGACAAAGTCATAGACGACCCGACGCTCACAGCCCATCACCAAATCCAGGTTACGTAGGCCAATATCAAAATCGACCACGGCGGTTTTTTTGCCTGTCATGGCCAACCCGGTCGCCAATGCCGCACTCGATGTTGTTTTACCAACACCGCCTTTACCGGAAGTAATTACAATAATTCGTGCCATTCCTCTTCCTTATTCTCTTATAGCGTGAGGGGGTCAATGTGTAAGCTTTCTTGATTAAGCGAGACCATGGAAGGTCGCTCTAAATGTTCTGATGGAATTTTATCGCTGAGCCAATAGCTTCCTGCTACTGACAATAATTCTGACTGAAGGTTCTGACAATAAATACGCGCTTGCTTTTGTCCACTTGCGCCGGCAATAGCTCGGCCACGCAAAACGCCATAGATATGAATACTGCCATCGGCTATCACTTCCGCGCCGGCACTGACATGATTGAGGATCACCAGATCGGCGTTTTTCGCATAGATTTGCTGACCTGAACGCACGGGGGCGGTGACCACTTTGGCAGGCGGCTGAATCGGATCGGCAACTCGGGATTGCTTGCTTGACTTGAGCACGGCTAGTTGCGCATTCAGCGCAAGCTCGCGTGTATCATTATGGGTGACGCCGGTCAATCCGACGAGAATCATGCCTGTGGCCTGTAAGCACTGCTTTAAGGCACCGATATCAGGACATTGTGATAGGCGGCTAATGTCAGCGACAACAGGGGCGCCTTGAAAAAAGGCCGGTGCTTGGGTGACTTTCTCTGTCAAAACATTGGCAGCGGCAGCAAAATTATCGTCAACGAGGTGGAGGACGGAAAGGGTAAAGGTTGAGCCTTTCAACTCCGGTTGTTTGAGCATGTTATTCGATCCCGGTTTTGTCATTTAAACACGAGTCAGACGCGCATTATCAGACGTTGGATAGCATGGTATATTCACAGCGCCAATGCGGCAAGCAGGGTTTGCCGTTGATGCGGCATTTCTCCCTTTAATGGTGTTTTTTTAACGTTTGAATGAGAAATGGCAGCAGAGACGCGTTTTGACACACTTTGCTGCAAAGCTTAACAAACCTTTACCCCGAGATGACAATTTATCGCCAGTAATATGGCATGCTCATGAGGACTTTTGAGATGTATTGCGCAATTTATCGTAGCAAAAAGAAAGAAGGCACCTATCTTTATCTTGCAGAGAAAGATAAATTTGATGATGTGCCTGAGGCATTAATGAATAGCTTTGGGCAACCCGAATTTGCCATGATGATCAACTTAGACAAGCGCGATAAACTGGCTGCTGTTGACATCAATAAGGTTAAACAAAGCCTGCAAAGTGATGGCTTTTTTGTGCAATTGCCCCCGCCACCTGATGCGGCATTGCAGGCCATTCGTAATAAAAACGAAAAACTGTAAAAGGAAGACTATGCGCAAAGGTATGATTTCAGCTTCTATCGCGGCGGCACTTTTGGTGAGCCCTGTGATGGCCAAGCCCGGATTCGAGCAGTATGTGACCACCTTAAAAGCCGAGGCACGAGAGGCGGGCATCAGTGATGCGTTACTTGAGCGTGCGTTTAAGGACGTTGAATACCACGAGCGTGCGGTCAGCTCCGATCGAAATCAACCTGAGCGACGCCTTACGCTGGATGAATATATTCCGCGTGCTGTGCCTGATTGGAAAGTCGCCCAAGCGAAAAAACTGTATCGTGAACATTACGACACGTTGAAAACCATCGGTGAGCAGTACCAAGTTCAGCCGCGTTTTATTGTGGCTTTATGGGGCGTAGAAAGTAATTTTGGCAAACTTCAGGGCAGTTATAATGTGATTGAAGCTTTATCAACATTAGCCTTTGATGGTCGTCGAGAGGCCTTTTTTCGTAAAGAGACCATGGCTGCACTGAAGATATTACAGCAAGGGCACATTGCGCCAGAAGCGATGAAAGGCTCTTGGGCAGGGGCAATGGGCCAATGCCAGTTTATGCCAAGCTCGTTTATTAATTACGCGGTCGATGGCAATCAAGATGGTAAGAAAGACATTTGGCAAACAGAAGCCGATGTTTTTGCGTCTGCTGCGAATTACTTAAAAAAAGCCGGGTGGGATGATACTTATACATGGGGGCGGCAAGTACAGCTACCTGCAGGAATAGATCGTACTTTGCTTGGCACCGACAGTGATAAAGCACACTCATTGAGTGCCTGGCAGACGCGTGGTGTGCGCCGTTTGAATGGTCAGGCGCTACCCGCCGTCGATATCAATGCGTGGTTGATTCAGCCTGATGATGGTAAAGGCAGGGCTTATCTTGTTTATAATAATTATCAGAGTTTATTGAAATGGAATCGCTCGCACTACTTTGCGTTAGCGGTGAGCCATTTGGCAGACAGAATTAAATTTGGTTAAGGGATAAAAAAAAAGAGGCTGAGCGCCTCTTTTTTTATGCGGGAATATGGACTTAGGCTTCTTGGCCTGGGATGAGGAAATCTTCCTGCTTAGCCGCACCGCTCTCAATCGCTTCGCGAATCACTTTCGGCATACGACCTTGGCCTGTCCAGGTTTTTTGTGAGCCATCTTCGCCCGTATATTGATATTTTGCTGGACGAGTCGCGCGTTTACCCGATGCTTTGCTCTTAGAAGCACCACCTAACAATGCCACGATTTCTTCTGGGTCAATACCGTCGGCTTCTAACATAGCACGGTATTTTTCTAACTTCTCTAAGCGCTCTTTTTCTTGCGCTTCAGCTTGGCGATCGATTTCTTTGCGCTCTTCAACAACCGTTTGTAATTTTTCTAAGGCTTCGTTCAGTTGCTCAGTAGACATCTCTTTTGCAACTGCGCGTAAGCTACGCAAATTGAGTAAGGCTTTCATTGCATCAGACATTATTGGTTCCTATTTGATTTATATGTTAATTGAAAGAATGATAGCAGTATAATTGAAATATACAATATGACCTATATTAATACGCCATATTGTTCATTAATTGCAAGTTAACCGCAAATTTGACTTTAATTCTATTGTCTTTTTTGAAACAGATGTCTAAAAAAATAGAAGATAAGACGCATTTTATTGGCATCGAGTTAAGGTGGGGGTTAATCGACGTTTTTTCAACCATAAATAGTTGCGATAGTAAACACGTTGTGTAGAATGCACCACGCTTAACGTAGAGGTGCGTTGTTTATAAGTCGTGCGCAAGAGGGTGATACCGATGAGAGCGCATAAAAGGAAACAACGCCGAAGCCAATCAGGTCATCACACCGATTGAGCTGGGGCTGTTACCGAATAGGGGCAGCACTGCCATAGTACTTGGAAATACACTATGGAGCGCTACTGTATGTAGGAGGCAAGCTGTTTGCCGTGTGATACCACACCTTACCGTCTTCATTTCTGCAGTAGATCTCCAACCACCTGGTTGACACTGAGATCATGAACTTAACAGATTTTTCTTCATCCGCTTTATCACTGCTTCCCCCTTTATTGGCGCTAGGCCTCGCGATTGCCACACGACGGGTTTTATTGTCGTTGGGCATGGGAATCGTACTAGGTACTGTGTTACTGACCGATTTTTCTTTCCTCTCTTCTGGACAGTACTTACTTGAGGTGATCACTGGACTATTTATTGCTGATGGAGGCTTAAATAGCTGGAATTTAAGTATTCTCGCGTTTCTTATTTTACTCGGTATGATCACTGCGCTCCTGTCTCTTTCTGGAGGCACACGCGCGTTCGCCAATTGGGCGCAAAGTCGGATCAAGAGTAAACGTGGGGCGAAACTGCTCGCCGCTTTTCTCGGCGTATTTATATTTGTCGATGATTATTTCAACAGCTTAGCGGTGGGCGCCGTTTCTCGCCCCGTGACAGATAGATTTCACGTCTCTCGAGCGAAACTGGCTTACATTCTTGACTCCACGGCAGCCCCTATGTGTGTGATCACACCAGCATCAAGCTGGGGAGCCTATATCATTACCGTGATTGGCTCGATTTTAGTGGCGCATGGTGTGACGGATTACACGGCGCTAGGGGCATTTGTCACCATGATCCCGATGAACTTTTACGCCATTTTTGCCTTGCTCTTAGTGTTTGCGGTGGTTTGGTTTCAACTGGATATTGGCCCGATGCGTCAGTTTGAATATCAGGCGAAAAAAGGCAGTCGATTGGGCGATGAAAGTGAAAACTGCGCTGATATCTGCGATGACTTAGGGATTGAAGAAAGTGATAAAGGCAGCGTGGCTGATTTGGTCGCCCCCATTATTATGCTAGTCGTGGCGACGGTGGGGGCGATGCTATATACCGGCGGACAGGCCTTGGCCGCTGATGCACAATCCTTTTCTCTCCTCGGCGCGTTTGAAAATACCGATGTCGGCATGTCATTGCTGTGGGGTGGACTGGCGGGTTTAGCTGTGTCCTTAGTGATGACAGGTAAACAAGGTATTGCGGTATCAGATATTGCGAAAACCCTTTGGGTGGGCGCAAAGTCTATGTTTGGCGCGATCCTCATTCTGTTATTTGCTTGGTCAATTGGCCATATTATTGGTGATCTACAAACAGGCAAATATTTGTCGTCCTTGGTTGAGGGGAACTTACCGGCGCAATTCTTGCCTGTGGTGCTCTTCTTGTTGGCGGCAGTGATGGCCTTTGCAACAGGGACGTCGTGGGGGACGTTCGGTATTATGCTTCCTATCGCGGGCGATCTTGCCGCGGCGACAGACATTGCTCTGATGCTACCTATGCTCTCAGCAGTATTGGCGGGGGCGGTATTTGGCGATCATTGTTCACCAATTTCTGATACCACTATCTTGTCTTCAACAGGGGCACGATGTGGACATATTGATCACGTCGCCACCCAGCTCCCTTATGCTATTGGCGGGGCGCTTGTCTCAACCGTAGGCTTCATGGTGTTAGGCTTTACCGCGTCACTTCTTTGGTCTTTGATGGCGACCGTGTTTGCGTTCGTTGCACTATGTGCTGGGTTAATGTGGCTTAAAAAGCGACCGTGTAAATTGGTCGGTTAATTATCTAGCCTCGCTTCGGCGGGGCTTTTCTTTTTCTGCTAGTGCGGTAGCATGCCTGTTTATTTAATCCAGCTCGCCCACAATGGGCATTACGTGTAGAGACAGTTATGGCTCAGTTATACTTTTATTATTCGGCAATGAACGCGGGTAAGTCGACCACCTTGTTACAATCGGCCTTTAACTACCAAGAGCGCGGTATGCAGCCTCTACTCTTTACCGCCGCGATTGATAACCGCTATGGGGTCGGAAAAATTAGTTCGCGAATTGGCTTAGAAGCTGATGCCCACCTGTATGACAATCAGACGTCGCTATTCGAGCACGTTGCGACTATCTTGGCGCAAGAGAAAGTTGACTGTTTATTGATTGATGAGAGCCAATTTTTGACCAAACAGCAAGTCCTTGAGCTCACTGATGTGGTGGATAAGCTGCGGATCCCAGTATTGTGTTATGGATTAAGAACGGATTTTCGTGGTGAGCTGTTTGAAGGGTCGCAGTACTTGTTGGCGTGGGCTGATAAGCTCGTTGAACTGAAAACCGTGTGCCATTGTGGACGTAAAGCGAGTCGAGTTATTCGCCAAGATAGCGAGGGTAATGCCATTGCGGATGGTGATCAGGTGGTGATTGGGGGCAATGAACGTTATGTTTCTGTGTGTCGCCGCCACTACAAACAGATGCTTGGGTTACTCTAGACGGCATTGAGTTCGGTCAAACACAACAAAGGCGAGCGGTAAGCTCGCCTTTTCCATTTGGCCGACCGGATTCAGCGCTATTTAGCCGCTTCTTGATCGACTGGCACAATTTCACTGGCATGGTAGCCTTTTGGTCCTTCCTGAACCTCGTAGTTGACGGTTTGTCCCGCCTTTAATGTCTTATATCCGTCCATCTGGATGGTAGAATAGTGGGCAAACACATCGCCTTCTCCTTCTACCGGACAAATAAAGCCAAATCCTTTTGCATTGTTAAACCATTTTACTGTACCAGTTTCCATGCGACACATCCTTCTTGCATCAAACTTTGCATACCTGCGATAAACGCGTTCATTCCACCTCATCAATCCCGGCAGCGCGGCACTGTTGCCATCACTGATATGATTGAATAGAAGTGACATGGTTAGTTTACCTACCACATGTTTCACTTTAGTAGATACTTTTAGGCAGTCAAGTGTGGGGTATAACTTATAACAGTAATGTAATATCGAATCGAAAAAGTGTGAGGAAGTGGCAATTATTCATTCAACAACAGACATCTCAATTGCATAGTTTTTTAGATTTTACCCTGGATGTTTTCGCTATAAACCCGTGTGATTACAGTGATAGATGCGCTATTACAGGGCTGAACTATTACTTTTTATTCTAATAACTTGCTCTTTAGCCCTTAAGTGTTTGGATTGGCATGAGCGCTACTGGCATTACGCAACGAGTACGCCTGCTTAAAAATGATCATGGAGTGAATATTGTCGAATCGAGAGAGGCGTGTACCTATTTCTCACCTGTCGCGCTTGATGCGATCCACCCACACGTTATTGGCTAGCCGGATTGCCTTGTTTTTTATGCATTTTGATGCAGTGAGCGATGACACGTTCGTGTCGCGCGCAGTGAACGAAATGCTGCGCCAGACACTATTACATAATGCAGTGCTTAACAATTGCTCAGGCAAACGGTGTTCGCAATGAAAAGGTTGCTGGAATACAATCTGTGGCTTAACTTTAAGTATAGGTGGACGGGAATCGTGGATGGCAGTAGTGCCCCGCCACATCACTTACCGAGACACCCTAACAATGCATTGAATGAGTTATGAGTAATTGGAACCAGTGGGGTTTGCCTGACGCAGAGGCCGAATCGTCAGAAAAAACCAAGTTGCAACCGCCATCAATGTACAAGGTGGTGCTAAATAATGATGACTATACTCCGATGGAGTTTGTTATCGATGTGCTCCAGACGTTTTTTGCCATGGATGTGGACAAAGCGACGCAAGTCATGCTGACGGTGCACTATGAAGGAAAAGCGGTCTGTGGCGTATTTACCGCCGAGGTCGCTGAAACGAAAGTGGCACAGGTAATGATGTATGCCAAAGAGCATGGCCATCCGCTACTGTGCACGATGGAGAAAGCTTAGCCGGCTCCATCACGCTTTAGCGCGGTTTTTGAGGGAGGTGCCTTTATGCTTAACAAAGAACTTGAAGCCAGTTTGAATGGCGCGTTTGCACGTGCGCGTGAAAAACGCCACGAATTCATGACGGTGGAGCACCTGCTTCTCGCGTTGATCGAAAATGCGGCCGCGCACGATGCGCTGGTCGCGTGCCGTGCAGATTTGGAGGCGCTGCGCAAAGAACTTGATGCGTTTATCGAACAAACCACGCCGCTGATCCCTGCGGACGATGAGTCGCGGGAAACGCAGCCAACGCTAAGCTTCCAGCGAGTACTCCAGCGGGCTGTTTTTCATGTGCAGTCATCCGGTCGTAGCGAAGTAAGCGGTGCGAACGTGTTGGTGGCCATCTTTAGCGAACAAGAGTCCCACGCCGCTTACCTGCTTAAAAAGAACGACGTGAGTCGCCTTGACGTAGTCAACTATATCTCTCATGGCACCACGAAAGATGAAGGCGACGATCTGCCAAGCAGTGACATGGGCGCCGATGAGGCCGGTGCGGAGCCGGGTGAAGACCGGTTGGAGAACTTCGCGACTAACCTTAATCAGCTCGCGCGGGTTGGCGGTATTGATCCGTTAATCGGTCGTGATAAGGAACTTGAGCGCACCATCCAAGTCCTGTGTCGCCGTCGTAAGAATAACCCCCTGTTGGTTGGCGAAGCCGGGGTCGGTAAGACGGCAATTGCAGAAGGGCTCGCATGGCGTATTGTCGAAGGGCAAGTGCCAGATGTGATCAAAGATTGCGTGATTTATTCGCTCGACATTGGGTCTCTGTTAGCCGGGACCAAATACCGTGGTGACTTTGAGAAGCGCTTTAAATCGATTTTGAAGCAACTCGAAAAAGAAGATCATGCGGTGCTCTTTATCGACGAGATCCACACTATCATTGGCGCAGGTGCTGCCAGTGGTGGCCAGGTAGATGCCGCCAACTTGATTAAGCCGCTGTTGAGTAGCGGAAAGTTACGCTGTATCGGCTCGACGACCTACCAAGAGTATGGCTCTATCTTCGAAAAAGAGCGGGCACTGGCGCGCCGTTTCCAGAAAATCGACGTGATTGAGCCATCTATTGATGACACCACTAAAATCTTGATGGGGCTGAAACCCAAATACGAAGCCCACCACGAAGTGCGTTATACCAATAAGGCCATTCGTGCTGCTGTGGAGCTGTCGGCGAAATACATTAATGAGCGTCATTTGCCAGATAAAGCGATCGATGTGATCGATGAGGCGGGGGCGCGGTGTCGTATGGCGCCAGCCAGCAAACGCAAGAAGACGGTCAATGTCCCTGATGTTGAGAGTATGATTGCGAAAATGGCGCGTATTCCTGAGAAGTCGATTTCTTCGTCAGATAAAGACGTGCTGCAGTCGCTGGATGACAAGCTGAAAATGTTGGTGTTTGGCCAAGATACCGCCATCACCGCGTTGTCTGAAGCGATCAAGTTAAGCCGCGCAGGACTGGGCGATGAGAATAAACCGGTCGGCTCTTTCTTATTTGCCGGGCCTACTGGGGTCGGTAAAACCGAGGTCACGGTACAATTGGCCCGCGCGATGGGCATTGAGCTGCAGCGCTTTGACATGTCGGAGTACATGGAACGTCACACAGTGAGCCGCTTGATTGGTGCTCCCCCAGGCTATGTGGGATACGATCAGGGCGGGTTGCTGACCGATGCGGTGATCAAGCACCCATACAGTGTAGTGCTGCTTGATGAAATTGAGAAAGCACACCCAGACGTGTTCAACCTGTTGTTACAGGTGATGGATAATGGCACTTTGACGGACAACAACGGACGCAAAGCCGATTTCCGCAATGTTATCTTGGTGATGACGACCAATGCTGGCGTGGCCGAGACGGTGCGTAAGTCGATTGGCCTGATTCAGCAAGACCACAGTCATGATGCAATGTCCGAAATTAAGAAGGTGTTCTCGCCAGAATTCCGTAACCGTTTGGACAACATCATCTGGTTTAATCACTTGGATGAGCAAGTTATCTTGCAAGTGGTGGACAAGTTCATTGTCGAGCTACAAGCTCAGCTGGACGCCAAGGGCGTGTCGCTTGAGGTGACGTCAGAGGCTAAGCGCTGGCTAGCGGAAGAAGGCTATGACAAGGCAATGGGAGCACGGCCGATGGGGCGCGTTATCCAAGATAACTTGAAAAAGCCACTGGCTAATGAGCTGCTGTTTGGCTGTCTGGTCAATGGAGGGACGGTTCGTGTGGTATTGAAAGATAACCGGTTAGACTTCCAATTCAGTGATCAAATGGAACCTGCTTAACCAGCTTGAGGCGAAAAAGCAAAACCCGGCATCGCTGCCGGGTTTTTTGATCGCGTTCGGAGGATTAACGCGAACGGAAAACGATGCGACCTTTGGACAAATCGTAAGGGGTCATTTCAACAGTGACTTTGTCGCCGGTCAGGATGCGGATGTAGTGCTTACGCATCTTGCCTGAAATGTGGGCAGTCACCACGTGACCGTTTTCTAGTTCTACGCGGAACATAGTATTAGGCAACGTATCGAGTACGGTGCCTTGCATTTCAATTACGTCTTCTTTTGCCATTGAATCCTCTTAGGCCTCTTCTGGTAGCCAATTTTTTGACCGACAGATAATGCCTCTATTCTGAAAGTCTGTAAAGTTCGGGTGCGAATTTTACCCTGTTGGGGCGCTCCTTGCTAGAAAAAATAGCCACTATTGTGGAATAAGCGGCCAGGAAAACGCCCGCCACTGCTGGTTGATAAAGCGTTGATGTGGATAATAGTCCGCCTTGTAGCGCATCGCTGGACAGGTGTCGATTTGATAGCCCAGGTAGAGCCAGGGTAAATGGAGTGAATTTGCCAGTTGTAGCTGTGCCTGAATACTGACGCGTCCAAGAGAGAAGCGGTGCTCTGGTTCGAAAAAGGTATAAAGCGCACTTAACCCGTCGGCGACGACATCAGTCACGGCGATGGCAACCAGGGTGAGTTGGTTATGATCGCGTTGATACAAATGGATAAAGCGCGGGGATAACCAGTCACTACCGATAAAGTCGAGAAAATCTTGGCGCTTGGCAGGGTACATATTGCCATCAGCATGGCGAGTGGCGATGTACCGTTGAAAGAGCGCAAACCAGTTCTCATCAAGCTCATCACTCACTTTAATCTCTAGGCGATTAAGCTGGCTGCGATGACGCTTTTGGCTTTTTGAGGGTTGATATTTGGCCACATCAATCCGAAGCGCTTGGCAGGCCTGGCATTGAGGACAGTGCGGCCGGTAAATAAGGTTACCACTGCGACGAAAGCCAGCGGCTAACAGTGCAGCATATCGCTCGGGCGTGTGGTAATCCGCCGACATCACCACGGCCAGTTGCTCTTGCTGGTGAGACAAGTATTGGCAAGATGCTGTAGGTGTGACGCCTACTTGGATCCCCACACTCATTGTGGCCTCCAATCTGCTATCTGCTGCGGTTGGCAGCCCTGGATAATGGAGTGATCGCGATGAGCGTGCAGCGCGGCGATAAACGCGTCGCGTGTCCAGGGTTTGGCGCCCAAAGAGGCTAAATGTGGGGTCATCATCTGACAGTCAATATAGTGCCCTCCTCGTTGCGCGAAGAATTGGCTAAATTGCCAAAGGGCAAACTTTGACGCATTGGACGTGTGGGAAAACATGGATTCACCACAGAACACACGGCCTACAGAGACACCGTAAAGCCCGCCGACAAGGTGTGCTCCGTCCCACACTTCCACACTGTGGGCATCGCCTTGCTGATGAAGCTGGCAGTAAGCGGCTTGCATCTCATCGGTAATCCAGGTCTGTTCAGGTCCACGAATAGTCGCGCAGGTAGCGATCACCGTCTCGAATGCGCGATTGAACGTGATGGTATACGCAGACTTTTTGGCGGCTTTACGCAAACTGCGACTGGCGTGAAAATCAGAGGGCTGAAGGATGGCGCGTTCACTCGGCGACCACCACAATAAAGGGTCATCTTCGCCAAACCAGGGGAAAATACCACTGCGATAAGCCGACATTAGCCGCGCAGGTGATAGATCTCCCCCAATGGCGAGCAAGCCATCGGGGTGAGAGAGCGCCTCATTCACGGGCGGAAAGCCGACATCATTTTGCGCTAAAGGGGGTAAAAAGAGGGTCATCGTACACTCTCTTATTACAAGCGGTTCATGAGTTGTGCATAGCGACCGTTACGTGCCAGCAAGTCTTGGTGCGTGCCTTGCTCAATAATGCGGCCTGCATCCATTAAACACACTGTGTCCATATGTGCCAAGCCAACCAATCGATGGGTAATGATCACCACGGTTTTATCCTGACAATGGTCTTGCAGTAAGGATAGGATCTCTGCTTCGGTTTGCACATCCAGTCCTTCCGTTGGCTCATCAAGCAACATAATCGGCGCGGGGTGCAAGAGGCCACGAGCAATCCCCAAGCGGCGGCGCTCGCCCCCAGAGAGTTGTCGTCCGCCGTCGCCCAACCATGCGTCTAGCCCTTGGCCTTCGAGCAGCCCGGTTAAGCCGACGCGGTGCAGGGCAGAGGCGAGATCATCGTCTGATGCCTCTGGGCAAGCGAGGGTAAGGTTGTCGCGCAGTGTGCCATTGAACAAATCAACGCTTTGTGTCACCACAGACATGGCGTCACGCAGCGCGGTTTCTTGCCATTGCATTAGAGGCACCCCATCAAGGGTGATTTGACCTTGGGTGGGATCCCACGCGCGGGTGAGCAAGCTCAATAAGGTTGACTTACCACATCCCGTCCTTCCTAGCAGTGCCAGTGTGTGTCCCGGTGTCACGTGGAGCGAGATATTTGAAACCGCGTCTTGTGCCGCGCCTGGGTATTGGTAACTGACGTTATCAAAGCAAATATCGCCGACGGCAGGGCCAGTATGTCCGTGGGAAGGGAAGGGGACACTGGGGGCTCGCTCGGTGATCGCATTCAGTCGTTTGGCAGCGGTAAGCGTTTTACCCAGATATTGGAACGCGGCGGTAATAGGCATCATCAGCTCAAAGCTGGCCATGGTTGTAAAGGCGACCATCGCGATCAGTGGGCCTGGCATACGCTCACCGACACCATCTGCTGCGAGCCAAATCATCATCACCAATGTTAGCCCTGTGGCCGCGACGAGCACGGCATTGGCCAATCCGGTAATACGCGCCATATTGGCTTGTGCGTGAAGCATCGCTTGCTCGCTGTCATCGATGCGGGCGCGATAACGGTCACGTGCGCCAAATAAAGCCAGCTCGGCGTGGCCTTGTAACCAATCGAGCAGTGCTATGCGTGTGGCTGCGTTTTGCTCCAATTGAGCACGGCCTTGATCGTTACCCAAGCGATAAAAAAGGATGGGCAGCCCAATCAGTAACGCGAGCAAGGTCAGTCCAAGCGCCATGCCAAGCCTTGGGTCAAACCACCCCAGGAAGATACTCACGGCCAGGATACCGACGATACCGACCATCATCGGGCTGACTAGGCGCAGATAAACGTGGTCCATCGCATCGACATCGGCGACCATGCGATTAAGCAAATCGCCATCACGCATATTCAGCCCTTGATCAGGGACTAACGGGGCGAGTTTGCGAAAAAATGACACGCGCAAATCTGCCAATAGTTTGAAGGTGGCATTGTGGCTAACCACACGTTCGGCCCAACGACCAAAGGTACGACCAATAGAGAAGCCACGCACACCCGCGGCAGGGAGCATGTAATTAAAGGTAGCGATACCCGCCAGGCCTGCAACAGCCGCAGCGGCAATAAACCAGCCGGAGAGGGTGAGTAGGCCAATAGCAGCAAATAGTGTGGCAAACGCCAGTACCATGCCTAAACTCAAACCAAACCAGTGGCGCTTATAAAGGCGAAGATAGGGCAGTAGTTCACGCATCGAGGTTTCTCCTATCGGCGGAAGCCAGCATCTCTGCCAGCGGGCCCGAGTCAGCCAGACTGTGATATGGGCCTTGTTGCACGAGTTTCCCATCCATCATTACCCAGACTTGGTCACTGTTGGCGAGTGAGTCCAAACGGTGCGATACCTGTATACAGGTTTTATCTTGTGTTGCTGCACTCAAGGTTTCCAGCACGCGATTTTCGCTATGTGCGTCTAGGCTTGCAGTCGGTTCATCCAGTACCCAGAGGGCGCCATCTTGTAATAGCGCTCGCGCGACGGCAATACGCTGTGCTTGACCCACCGATAACCCCCCATTTCGGTCACCGACAGCGTGGGCTAAGCCGTCGGTCAATCGCATCACAAATTCATCCACGTACGCTTGCGTCATCACCTGATTAATCATATCTGGCGTTGCCTCAGGGTTGGCCAGAGCAATATTGTCGCGGATACTGCCGTGGAAAAGTTGCGGATTCTGCCCGACCCAACTGATCGATTGGCGCCAGTGGCTGATGGAGAGATCACGGCGTTCGCAGCCATTAATGGTGAGGCTACCACGGTAGGGCAGAAAACCAAGCAGGGCGTTAAGGAGGCTGGATTTGCCTGCGCCACTGACGCCAATGAGCGCAATCTGCTCGCCTGGCTGAACGGAAAAACGCATGGGCCCAGCCAATACGTGGCCGTCGGGACTGAGTACCTCCAGGTCGTGCGCGATAATAGCGACGGTGGATAAATCAGGCGTGGCCTCACCTTGAGTGCCGGTATCTGGCTGAGCGTCCAGGAATTCAACGATCGACTCAGCCGCACCAATCGCTTGCGCCTTGGCGTGATAAAAGGTGCCGAGATCGCGCAACGGCTGATAAAACTCGGGGGCGAGCACTAAAACAAATAAACCGGTAAACAGCGAAATGGAGGCGCCATAGTGACCAAAGTCGAGCTCACCAATAAAGCTAAAGCCGAAATAGACGGCGACAACGGCGATGGAAATAGCGGTGAAAAACTCCAGCACGGCCGATGATAAAAAGGCGAGGCGAAGCACTTCCATGGTGCGTTGACGAAACGTGTGTGACGCGAGGTGAAGCTGTTCGGCCTCCGCTTCGACGCGGTTAAACAGCTTGAGTGTGGGCAGTCCACGTAATCGGTCGTAGAAGTAACCGGATAAACGTTGCAGTGCCTTAAAGTTCTTTCGGTTGGCATCAGCGGCTTTAATGCCAACTAAGGCCATAAAAAAGGGGACCAACGGTGCGGTCACTAAAAAGATCAATCCTGAGGCCCAGTTGATTGGGAAAACGGCGACTAAGATCACCAACGGGATCAGGACGGCGATGGCCATTTGTGGTAAATAACGGGCAAAAAAGTCTTGTAACTCTTCCACTTGCTCTAAAATCAGACTCGCCCAACTGCCTGCTGGGCGCCCTTGGATACTCACCGGCCCCAACGCCTCGAGACGATTCAGGATTAAATGACGAATATGTTGGCGAATCGCTTCACCACAGCGGTAACCCGTTTGCTCTTTCGCCCAACTGCATAGCGCACGCACTATCACGACAACAGCCAGGGCAAAAAAGCTTGGGAGTAGGGCAAATTTATCTGTTTGTTCAATAATCAACTGGTGCAGCAGGTGGGCAAGAAGTGCTGCCTGGGCAATCAAAAGCACACCGGAGAGGAGTGCAATACTAATCGTCGCAACTAACCAGGGTTTGGCTAACGTGCTCTGCGACTTGAGCCATTGGGTTAGCGCCCGCTGTTTAGATTTATCCATATCGTCTTATTGTTTTATGAGAGCCTACAAATAGGCTGGGCAGGCCACCGAACGGCAGCCTGCATGAGAGCGTGGGCTTACTGATTATTTGCCAGAGCGTCGAGATAGCGCTCGGCATCTAATGCGGCCATACAACCGGTGCCTGCAGAGGTGATCGCTTGACGGTAAACATGATCCATCACATCACCAGCAGCAAAGACACCTTCAACGCTGGTTTGGGTGGCGTTGCCATTAAGGCCCGACTCGACCTTGATGTAGCCATTTTCCATCTCTAATTGACCCGCAAAAATATCGGTGTTGGGTTTATGGCCGATAGCAACAAACACACCCATCACATCCAGTGTTTCGGTTTCATCACTTTGGGTGTCTTTCAAGCGTGCTTGGGTCACGCCCATTTCATCGCCTAAAACTTCATCCAACACGCGATTGGTATGAAGGAAAATATTGCCGTTGTTGACTTTATCCATCATGCGGTCAACGAGGATTTTCTCGGCTCGGAAGGTCTCGCGACGGTGAACAACATGCACTTCTGAGGCAATATTCGACAAGTACAAGGCCTCTTCGACCGCCGTGTTACCACCACCGATCACCGCGACTTTCTGGTTGCGATAGAAAAAGCCATCACAGGTCGCACAGGCTGAAACGCCTCGCCCTTTAAATGCCTCTTCAGATGGAAGGCCAAGATATTGCGCAGAGGCACCGGTAGAAATAACCAACGCATCACAGGTGAACTCACCGTTATCACCTTTTAAGCGGAACGGGCGTGAGGATAAGTCCACGTCATTGATGTGATCAAAGATAATCTCAGTCTCGAATTTTTCCGCATGGGCTTTCATGCGATCCATCAATGCCGGTCCTGTCAGTCCCTCAGGATCGCCAGGCCAGTTTTCAACGTCGGTGGTGGTGGTCAGCTGGCCACCTTGTTGCATTCCGGTCACCATCACAGGGTTTAAGTTAGCGCGCGCGGCGTAAACAGCGGCCGTATAGCCAGCCGGGCCTGAACCCAGGATCAATAGGTTCGCATGCTTAATGTTACTCATTCACGTCTCCGAGCAGGAAAGAGGTTCGTTTTTGAATGGACTGATTGTAGGTAAATTAGAAAGGTAAAGAAAGGGCACCGTGATGGTGCCCTCGATTTCTATGATTGGCGTGGCCGATTAATGTGCCGACTTCAGTGCGTCCATTGCGTCAACATAAGGTAAATCAAAACCTTCTGCGACTTCTTTGATGGTCACTTGACCGCCAATGACATTCAGACCGTTACGTAGATGCGCATCTTCGACCAAGGCATCACGATAGCCTTTATTCGCCAGCTTAACGATATAAGGCAGTGTGGCGTTGTTCAGAGCGACGGTAGAAGTACGTGCTACCGCGCCAGGCATATTGGCAACACAGTAGTGAACGACATCATCCACGATATAGGTAGGATCCGCATGGGTTGTTGCATGTGATGTTGCGAAACAGCCACCTTGGTCGATAGCGACGTCCACCACGGCGGCGCCTGGCTTCATACGCTTAATGTGATCTTCGTTAACCAGCTTGGGTGCAGCAGCACCTGGGATCAGCACGGCACCGACAACCAGATCGGCGTTCAATACGTGTTGTTCAAGGGTTTCTTCTGTGGAGTAGACCACTTTGGCACGCCCTTGGAACTCTTCATCAAGGCGACGTAAGGTATCGACATTTTTGTCGAGAATCGTGACGTCAGCACGCAGACCAACGGCCATACGAGCGGCGTTCGAGCCGACAACACCACCGCCTAGTACCACGATTTTCGCCGGCTCAACGCCGGGTACACCGCTGAGCAGCATGCCCGAACCGCCGTGTGATTTTTCTAGCGCTTGTGCACCTGCTTGAATAGACATACGGCCGGCGACCTCAGACATGGGCGCAAGGAGTGGCAATCGACCTTTAGAATCTGTTACCGTTTCGTAGGCAATACAGATGGCTTTACTTTTAATTAAGTCTTCTGTTTGCGGAAAATCTGGTGCAAGATGCAAATAGGTGAACAAAATCTGTCCTTCGCGGAGCATCGCACGCTCAACGGCTTGTGGCTCTTTCACTTTGACGATCATCTCTGCTTTGGCAAAGACGTCAGCAGCAGTAGGAAGGATAGACGCGCCGGCGGCTTTATAGTCGTCGTCAGAGAAACCAATACCGTTACCTGCGTTGGTCTCAATGTAGACAGAGTGGCCGTGAGAAATAAGCTCGCGAACACTCGCTGGCACCATACCAACACGGTACTCATGGTTTTTGATTTCTTTTGGAACGCCAATGATCATGCTGTCACCTCTTGTTTATTCAGTGTTATCGGCTGGCTTGTTATTGATATTGTCAATTTTCAGGCTAGTATAAAGGCAACAAACCAGCATTTGATGCTAAAGATCATTTAGATGTTATTTAATTTGGTATATCTTTTTGCAAGGAAGTAACAAGGTGGAATAAAAAATGGTAGATACCAAAAAAAAGCCCTCCAAGGAATTGGACCGCATTGACCGCAACATCCTGAACGAGCTCCAAAAGGATGGGCGAGTCTCTAACGTTGAGTTATCAAAACGTGTTGGTCTTTCTCCTACCCCCTGTCTAGAACGTGTACGACGTCTTGAGCGTCAAGGTTATATCCTTGGCTATACGGCACTGCTTAACCCCCAGTATTTGGATGCATCACTGTTGGTGTTTGTCGAAATCACACTCAACCGCGGCGCGCCTGATGTGTTCGAGCAATTTAACAAAGCGGTGCAAACGCTTGAGGACATTCAAGAGTGCTCGTTGGTGTCAGGGGATTTTGACTACCTGCTTAAAACACGAGTAGCGGATATGTCGGCTTATCGCAAGTTATTGGGTGAAACTTTGCTGCGTTTGCCCGGCGTGAATGACACCCGTACCTATGTGGTGATGGAAGAGGTTAAACAGAGCAATCATCTAGTTATCCATACCCGTTAGCCAGGTGATGAAAAGGGGTGCGATGCACCACCTATCGAGACTGAAGCCGAGCGTCATGCTCGGCTTATTTTTTGTGCGGATAGCATAAGATTGTGTGATATCTCGGTAAAGATTTGGCGTAAACATGCATCATGCCTGCCCTCACGGCATGAATGTGATAAAGTCAGGGCAACATGAGCAAGCCTCAAAGTAGGATGAGGAATGCGGTTCAAGAACGGTATTAAACAGGTGATGATGGAGTTTTCTTTACGTCGGGAGCCCAAAGCGGCTCGTGCTAAAGCGCGTTTAGATGGCGTTCAGCGATTAAAAGAGTGTGGGTTTATTCTGGTACTCGCGGCAGCCGTGTTCACCATGGTGGCCCTATTGTCTTTTAATCCGGCCGACCCATCCTGGTCGCAAACTGCCTGGCATGGTGATGTGCACAATGCGGCGGGTGCCATGGGCGCATGGCTCGCCGACAGTCTCTTCTTTTCGTTTGGCATCTTAGCGTATCCGCTGCCTCCAGCGGCGATCCTCGGAGGGTGGGTGTTCTTGCGTCGCCGCAGCGACGATGAACTCATTAATTACACCATTATCGGTGCGCGCATATTAGGACTGTTCATCCTGTTTTTAACCAGCTGCTCGTTGGCCGATTTGAATTTTGACGACTTTTGGCATTTTTCCTCTGGTGGCGTGATGGGGGATGTCACCAACAGTTTGGCGCTGCCGCTATTTAATGTATTAGGCACGACCTTGGTGATGCTGTTTGGTTGGGCGGCCGGCTTTACCCTTTTTACCGGTATTTCTTGGTTAACCATTGTTGACCATCTTGGCGCGATGACGCTCAACGGTGTGACGTGGGCGGTGAATCGGATTCGTGGTGACGCGCCGACCGAGTTAGGCGTGCCAGACACCGAGACACAAAGCACCGCAGCCAATGCATCTGAACCCATGGAGCTCAGTGATTTACGTCGCCTGACGCCGTCAGCGCCGGAAAAGGCGGAGCGTACCACCAATGATGAGCAGACACAGAGTAAGGCTGCGTCGCCTATTATTTTTGGTGGACAAGCGCGTTCGGAAACCGATGTACCAGCGACCGATAATTCATCCGTAGACGATGCGGCATCCGTGGCCCATGAGAGCGATCAACCCAGTGAACCGACGCTAGGGCAGTGGGATATCGCGATCGAGCACGAAGTGCCATCTTTCTCGTCATCGGATGTTGAGGTAGAGGACACAGAGGCGATCAGCGCATCAGCGGAGCAAATGAGTGACCACTCGCAAGCGGATGAAGCGCCTTCAGCCTCATCGTCTCGCCACGCCGACACAACCTATGGCAATCAAGATGGACTGTCCGAGCTTGAGCGTGCAGAACAAGCGAGTAGTGGCGCGGATGAAGATGACGATCCCTTCCAAGAAACCATTCGCCAAGCGCAAAAGGCTCAACAGCAGGCGGCGGGGCTCGACCATCCTTTCCTGGTAAAAGATGAGCCGGATTTACCCACGCCGACAGAGCCTTTCCCGACCCTCGATCTACTCGATCCCGCTCGCCATACTGCAGAGCAGGCGACGCGTGAAGAGCTTGAGAAGATTGCCCGCTTGGTTGAAGCACGGTTAGAAGATTTTAAAGTCCAGGCGCGAGTGGTTGGCGTGTACCCAGGCCCAGTGATCACCCGTTTTGAGCTCGACTTGGCCCCTGGGGTGAAAGTCTCGCGCATTTCTGGCCTATCCAAAGACTTGGCGCGTGCTTTGTCGACCACGGCAGTGCGTGTGGTCGAAGTGATCCCAGGGAAGCCCTACATTGGCCTTGAGCTTCCCAATGAGCACCGGGAGACGGTGTTTATGTCCGAAGTGATTGGAAGCGAACGTTTTAAGAATAGCCACTCGCCTATTTCGGTGGTGCTGGGGAATGATATCGCGGGTGAAGCGATTATCACTGATTTGGGGAAGGCACCACATATGCTGGTGGCCGGTACCACAGGCTCGGGTAAGTCGGTGGGCGTGAACGTCATGCTGGTGAGCATGTTGTATAAAGCCTCACCCGAAGACGTGCGCTTTATCATGATTGACCCTAAAATGCTCGAGCTATCGGTATACGAGGGGATCCCACACCTGTTAACAGAGGTCGTGACCGACATGAAAGACGCTGGCAATGCCCTGCGTTGGTGTGTTGGTGAGATGGAGCGTCGTTACAAGCTGATGTCGGCGCTTGGGGTGCGAAATCTAAAAGGCTTTAACGAAAAAGTGAAGGCGGCTGAAGCCGCCAACAACCCCATCCCCGATCCGCTCTGGAAACCGGGTGATTCGATGGACGAATCGGCGCCTAAACTCGAGAAATTACCTTATATCGTGGTGGTCGTGGATGAGTTTTCCGATTTGATGATGGTCGTGGGCAAAAAAGTGGAAGAACTGATTGCGCGACTAGCACAAAAAGCGCGGGCAGCGGGGATTCACCTTGTGCTTGCCACTCAGCGTCCGTCCGTTGATGTGATTACAGGCTTAATCAAAGCTAACATTCCAACGCGGATGGCGTTTACGGTGTCTACTAAGACAGATTCACGCACTATCCTCGACCAAGGCGGCGCAGAGTCGTTACTGGGGATGGGTGATATGCTCTTTATGCCCAATGGCTCCAACCACCCCATCCGCGTACATGGCGCTTTTGTCAGTGATGAAGAGGTTCACCGTGTGGTGAATAACTGGAAAGCACGTGGTAAGCCACAGTATCTAGACGAAATAACCAAAGGGGATCAAGGCTCTGATAGCTTGTTGCCCGGTGAAGCACCCTCAGGCGGAGATGGGGAAGAGTTGGACCAGCTTTTCGACCAAGTGGTTGAATTTGTCACCGAGAGCCGCCGAGGCTCTGTCTCTGGTGTGCAGCGCCGCTTTAAAATTGGCTACAACCGTGCGGCGCGTATTGTGGAACAACTGGAAGCACATGGTGTCGTAAGCTCACCAGGCCATAATGGTAATCGCGAAGTCATCGCGCCACCGCCACCCAAAGATTGATCGAATGGAAGGTTTCATGACTCGATTCTCTGCTATCCGCCACCTAATGGTGGTGCTGTCTCTACTTTTTGCATTGTCGGTGCAGGCGAAAACGCAGGCACAACAACACCTGATGGATCGCTTGAGTCAGGTTGACGCCTTTAGTGCGCAGTTTTCCCAAACAGTGCAAAGCCCAGAAGGAGAGGTGATTCATCAAGCAAAAGGGCGGTTGGCGATTCAGCGGCCAAACTTGTTTAACTGGACCACGACCTCACCAGACGAAACCATCATGATTTCCGATGGCGAGACGCTCTGGTACTACAGCCCATTTGTTGAGCAAGTGACGGCGATGTGGTTGGAGGATGCTACGGCACAAACGCCGTTTGTCCTACTGACACGCAATCAGCCAAGTGATTGGCAGGCTTATCAAATCACCCAAGAGGCTGACACCTTTACCCTAACGCCAAAAACCACAGGCACGATTGGCGAATTTGAAGTCACCGTGAAGCCGGATGGTACCTTGACCGGCTTTACCGTGGTTGAGCAAGATGGGCAACAAAGCCAGTTCACGCTGAGCCAATTTAGCCGACAAGCACCGGCGTCGGACGTGTTTTCGTTTACGCCACCCGATTCAGTGATGCTCGACGATCAGCGCCAACCAAGATAATTGCCTCGGAGGTGACTGTGTCGACCTTACCGCTTGATTTTGCAGACGATTTTCGCCCACTGGCCGCACGTATGCGGCCACTCACGCTTGACCAGTACATCGGTCAGCGTCATCTTCTCGCCGAGGGTAAACCGCTTCGCCGGGCGATTGAGTCTGGCTCCCTCCATTCGATGATTTTCTGGGGGCCTCCGGGGACCGGTAAAACCACGCTCGCCGATATTGCCGCGCGCCAAGCCAACGCAGAGCTGGAACAAATCTCGGCTGTGACGTCTGGCGTCAAGGAGATCCGAGAGGCGATTGGACGCGCAGAGCAAAACAAGCAAGCTGGTATTCGTACCGTTCTGTTTGTGGATGAAGTGCACCGCTTTAATAAAAGCCAGCAGGATGCGTTTTTGCCTCATGTGGAAGCGGGAACGGTCACGTTTATTGGTGCCACCACGGAAAATCCCTCGTTTGAGCTTAATAACGCGTTGCTATCGCGTGCCCGTGTGTACCGTTTAACCAGCCTTGACGAGAGCGATTTGGAAGCGGTGATTGATCAAGCACTTGCCGACTCACAACGTGGGCTCGGTGAGCAGTCCCTGGCCTTTGATGATGGCGTTAAAAGGGCGTTAACGGCAGCGTGCAGTGGTGATGCACGTATGGCGTTAAACCTACTGGAAATGTTGGCAGACATGGCCGATGGCCAAATCACGATGCCGATGCTTAAAGACGTGGCCGGTGAAAAAGTGGCACAGTTCGATAAGCAGGGGGATGCGTGGTATGACTTGATCTCTGCATTTCATAAATCAGTGCGTGGTTCATGTCCCGATGCCGCGCTGTATTGGTATGCACGCATTGTGAGCGCGGGAGGTGATCCGCTTTACGTGGCAAGACGTTTGTTAGCGATAGCCTCTGAGGATGTCGGTAATGCCGATCCGCGCGCGATGCAGGTGGCACTGAACGCATGGGATTGCTTTACCCGCGTCGGGCCTTCGGAGGGTGAGCGCGCCATTGCACAAGCCGTGGTGTATTTGGCCAGCGCCCCGAAAAGCAACGCGGTGTATACCGCATGGAAACAAGCCTTGCGTGACGCGAAAGACACCGCCAACGCGCCCGTTCCCATGCACCTTCGTAATGCGCCAACAGCATTGATGGAGCAAATGGGACACGGTGATGGCTATCGCTATGCCCACGATGAACCCAATGCGTATGCGGCGGGCGAGCGCTATTTGCCCCCAGAGCTTGGTGAGGCGCGTTACTATCAGCCCGTCAATCGTGGGCTAGAAATTAAAATCGCCGAAAAGCTCGCCTTTCTCGCTGAGCAAGATGCAAAAAGCCCGCAAAAGCGCTAGGCAAATTTACCCTTTTTGGGTAAGGTTTAAGTTCGTCAATTTACAGTCAATAACCCGAAAGCACAGGATTAGCATGCTGGATTCCAAATTACTTCGAACTGAGCTGGAAGAAACCGCTCAACAACTCGCTCGTCGTGGCTTTACGCTTGATGTTGACGCTATGCGTGAACTCGAGGAACAACGTAAGGCGCTGCAAATTCGCACCGAACAACTGCAAGCTGAGCGTAATTCCCGATCGAAGTCCATTGGCCAGGCTAAAGCAAAGGGTGAAGACATTGCACCATTGCTAGAAGAAGTATCAAACCTTGGTGATGAATTGGATGCGGCGAAAACGGAGCTCGCGGCACTCCAGCAAAAAGTGAATGACGTGGTCATGAGCGTGCCCAATCTACCTGCGGCCGACGTACCAAGCGGTAAAGATGAATCTGAGAACCAGGAAATCTCACGCTGGGGCGAGCCGCGTCAATTTGAGTTCGAGATTAAAGATCACGTCGACCTCGGTGAACTCACCGGTGGCCTTGATTTTGCCAGTGCAGTGAAGCTGTCTGGCTCTCGTTTTATCGTGATGAAAGGGCAAATGGCGCGTATGCACCGTGCGCTCACGCAATTTATGCTCGACTTGCACACCAATGAGCACGGTTATACTGAGATGTATGTGCCTTACTTGGTCAATGCGGACAGCTTGTATGGCACCGGTCAGCTGCCGAAATTTGGTGAAGACTTGTTCCACACCCAGCCTGCGACGGAAGAAGGGGTGGGCATGTCTTTGATCCCAACGGCGGAAGTGCCGCTGACGAACATGGTACGTGATGAGATCATCGATGAAGCCGATTTGCCGCTGTGCATGACGGCACACACACCGTGTTTCCGTTCAGAAGCTGGCTCGTATGGTCGCGATACGCGCGGTCTTATCCGTATGCACCAATTCGACAAAGTTGAGTTGGTGAAGGTGGTTAAGCCAGAAGAGTCGATGGAAGCACTTGAATCTTTGACTGCCGATGCAGAAAAGGTGTTACAACTGCTCAATTTGCCATACCGCAAAGTGTTGCTCTGCACAGGCGACATGGGTTTTGGTGCGGCGAAAACCTATGACCTAGAAGTCTGGTTGCCAGCACAAAACACCTATCGTGAGATTTCATCGTGCTCAAACACCATGGATTTCCAAGCTCGCCGTATGCAGGCGCGTTTCCGCCGTAAAGGTGAGAAAAAGCCTGAGCTGTTGCATACCTTGAATGGCTCAGGCTTGGCGGTTGGCCGTACCTTGGTAGCTATTTTGGAAAACTACCAACAAGCAGATGGCCGTATTGAAGTCCCTGAGGTATTGCGTCCATATATGGGTGGACAGACTCATATTGGGTAAGTGTCATCGTGTTGCTATTAAGCCGGCCTTGCGCCGGCTTTTTTATTGCTGTGTATGGTTGAATCCTTGATGGTGTGGATCATTGATGGGTGACAGCGTATTGAAGATATCATCTTCTGGTGTAGGAAAGCGGGCGAGCAGCGCAGCCAGAAAGGTATCGAGTGCATCCAGCATCACGGCGTTAACTTGCTGTGCCAGCGCTAGGCGGCGATTGAGTGACAAGGTGTGTACATCATCAAGCTGTGAGATAACCTGATCTATCTTATCGGTGAATGCATCGCCCAATTCAAGGTCGCGCAGTTGTGCTAAGCGCTTGGTGAGTATTTGTTGTTGTAAGCTTAGGGACTGGTGCGCATTGGGCGTTGCGTTCTCCAGTTGTATTGACGCGTAGGAAAAGCGTTGGCGAGCTTGAAGTAGCTCTAGCACGGCATACCAAATTTGTTGGTAAGACGAGAGCGTGTGGTCATCACCACAGGCAATTAACACCGGCGGGATGGCTTCATCCACCAAGTACGCTAGGTGCTGCAAGGCGCGGTTTTTCATCTTGGCCTGGGTCACATCATCATATTGTGGTAAGGCGTGAAGGTGATGGAAAAAAAGCCGATACATAGGCTTTTGCGCATGGGGTGCCAAGTGGTGTAACTGACGTGTTTGATCCAGCAATCGTTGATAGTCATACGGATCGACGCGCGGTTGGGTGGCGAGGTAACCTGCATGCTGGAGCAAAGCTCGTAACTCATGCAGTTGATGCAATCGCCAATCCGGTCGTTGACGATACACGATGACCGCCACCACGCTAGCAATCGTGAGCGCCAGTATTCCTATCATCACTAACCATCCCATATGCTCTCCTTGCTATGGCTTCCGCTTATACAGAGCAGAGCATGAAGCATGCCAAAATTGAGAGATTAATCACGCCTTGTAGCGCAATGACTGGCGCGTGGATGTGCTCTTACTGCGCACCTTACTTGGGCGTGATTGCTCCCTCGTAGTGCAGGGGAGAATCGATGGATGGCACCCATTGGACAAAAAAAGAGCCCGACTGGGCTCTTTATTCTCTGCTTGTGCAAATTGATGAGGCAGCAAGGTTACATGACCCGCATACCTGGCTGGGCGCCCTCATGAGGCTCTAAGATCCAAATCTCTTTCCCGCCAGGGCCGGCCGCTAAAATCATGCCTTCTGACATGCCAAACTTCATTTTTCTTGGTTTTAAATTAGCGACCATCACGGTGTGCTTGCCCACCAGATCTTCCGGCTTGTAGGCCGATTTGATCCCAGAGAAAACCTGACGTGTTTCACCGCCAATATCGAGCTTGAATTTGAGCAGTTTATCCGCTTTTGGCACGGCTTCACACTCAAGGATTTTAGCGACACGAAGATCGACTTTAGCAAAATCACCAAATTCGATTTCATCCGCGAGTGGTTCATCGGCAAGTGGCCCTTGCGCGCTTGCTTTCGCCGCCTCTTCAGTCGCGACATCTTCTTTGCTGTCAGCAATCATGGCATCGACCGCTTTTGGATCAATTCGGTTAAATAGCGCCTTGAACTTGGTGATTTGATGGCCAGTCAGCGGGGTCGCAATGCTCTCCCACGTTAAGGTGTCGTTTAAAAAGCCTTCCGCACGCTCGGCCAGTTTTGGCATCACAGGTTTTAGGTAGGTCATCAGCACTCGGAACAAGTTAATACCCACCGAGCAAATCGCTTGCAGTTCGGCGTCTTTACCGTCTTCTTTGGCGATGACCCAAGGGGCTTTCTCGTCGACGTATTGGTTCGCTTTATCGGCAAGCGCAATGATCTCACGGATCGCTCGGTTAAACTCGCGTGCCTCGTAGAGTTCCCCTATGTGCTCGGCTTTATCGATAAAGTTTTGATAAAGTTCAGGCTCAGAGCAAACGGGCGACAGCTGGCCGTCAAAGCGTTTGCTGATAAAACCCGCGTTGCGAGAGGCCAAGTTGACCACTTTGTTGACAATGTCGGTATTCACACGCTGAATAAAGTCATCCAAGCTTAAATCGAGATCATCAATACGGCTGTTGAGCTTGGCGGCGTAGTAATAGCGTAAGCATTCGGGATCAAGGTGTTTTAAGTAAGTGCTCGCTTTAATGAATGTCCCTTTCGACTTGGACATTTTCGCGCCATTGACGGTGACATAACCGTGCACGAAGACGTTATTTGGCTTGCGGAAACCGGCACCGTCGAGCATGGCTGGCCAGAACAGACTATGGAAATAAACAATGTCTTTGCCGATAAAGTGATATAGCTCGGTGTCGCTGTTGGCTTTCCAATACTCGTCGAAGTCGATGTCGCCGCGTTTGTCACAGTAGTTTTTAAATGACCCCATATAGCCAATCGGCGCATCAAGCCAAACGTAGAAAAACTTGCCGGGTTGATCAGGAATTTCGAAACCAAAGTAAGGGGCATCACGTGAGATATCCCACTGCTGAAGGCCGGTTTCGAACCACTCATTCATTTTGTTGGCAATTTCACTTTGCAGTGAGCCGGACTTTGTCCACTCATTCAGCATTTGCTCAAATTGCGGCAAATCGAAGAAGAAGTGCTCAGAGTCACGCATTACGGGCGTGGCGCCACTCACCGCTGAGCGTGGGTTAATCAGCTCTGCTGGGGTATAGGTCTCACCACAGTTGTCACAGTTGTCACCGTACTGATCGTCGGCGTGACATTTTGGACACTCGCCTTTGACAAAGCGATCCGGCAAGAACATTTCTTTTTCCGGATCAAATAGCTGAGAGATCGTACGGCTGGTGATGTAACCTTTATCGCGGAGCTGAGTATAAATAAACGAGGCGAGCTCACGGTTTTCATCACTGTGGGTGCTGTGATAGTTATCGAAGCTGATATCAAAGCCATCAAAGTCAGCTTGGTGCTCTTGTTGCACGCCAGCGATCATGGCTTCTGGCTCGACACCCATTTGCTGTGCTTTCAACATAATGGGGGTGCCGTGGGCATCGTCGGCACAAATAAAGTGAGTCGTGTTGCCACGTAGGCGCTGATAGCGCACCCATACATCTGCTTGAATATGCTCGAGCATGTGGCCCAAATGAATTGAGCCGTTCGCATAAGGCAGCGCACAGGTCACCAGAATTTTCCGTGGGTTTGCAGCCATAATCTTGTTTGTTCGCTCTTATGATATGAATGGAATGATTGCGGAAATCTTACCTGATACGATATGCCTTGCCTAGTGCAGGCCGTGAGTGAGGCTGTTTATCCGTTAAACGTTAGCTATCCGGCCTAATATATTTTAATCAATGGGATGGTGATGCATGTTGTTTGGCTCTAAAAAGAAAAAAGCACAAAAACAAAAAAAAGACACGGCCGCCCCGCTGACCAATGTGGATGAAGCAGTGAGTCTATTGAATCAGTTTTCACATCCGCGTTTGGTGGAGCAGTGGGCAAGCCAACCACATTGGGTGAGCGTGGCTGAACACGGCTTTAAAGTGACGTTTCCATTTGCAGCGGCGTCAGTGATGCAGGCGCTCAATGACTGGCTGAATGCCCAGTCGACGACATTGGCGCAGCAGTTTCAACTGACACAGAAAGTGGCGCCGTTAAAAAGTGGTGATAAGGCGCCTGTCAAAGGGGTGAAAAACCTGTTAGTGGTGAGCTCGGCCAAAGGCGGCGTGGGTAAATCGACGACGGCGGTCAATTTGGCACTGGCACTGCAGGCGGAAGGGGCATCGGTGGGCATTGTCGATGCGGATGTGTATGGCCCATCGCTCCCGATTATGCTCGGCGCTAAAGACAGCGAGCCGCAAACCCATGATGGCAAATTGATGGAGCCTGTGATGCGTCATGGCATTGCCTCTAATTCAATTGGTTACCTGGTGCCCGCTGATAATGCCACTGTGTGGCGTGGGCCAATGGCCTCGAAAGCCTTTGCTCAATTGATCAATGAAACCCGCTGGCCCGAACTTGATTATTTGGTAGTTGATATGCCACCAGGCACCGGTGACATTCAGCTTAGCTTGGCGCAGCAGTTTCCGGTGACGGGAGCGATGGTGGTTACCACGCCACAGGATCTCGCACTGGCTGATGCGATTAAAGGCGTGGCGATGTTTGAGAAAGTACAGGTGCCGGTTCTCGGGGTAATTGAAAACATGAGCTACCATATTTGCTCACAATGCGGTCATCATGAAGCGATTTTTGGTACTGGTGGTGCAGCGAAAATGGCTCGTGAGCAAGGCGTGCCAGTGTTAGCTCAAGTGCCGCTTCATGTCGCGATTCGTGAGGACATAGACGCAGGCACACCGAGTATGGTGGCGCGCCCTGACAGTGAGCATGCTGCTGTCTATCGTCAAATGGCCGCCACCGTCGCCAGTCAGCTTTATTGGCAAGGGGAAACGTGCCCTGAACAAATAAGCGTACAAACGGTGTCGCCCTGATTGAGCAACGTGCAGCTATCGCAGGCTTAAAGCAGCGGGTCAGTCAGGGAAGCGTGATTTTCTCTGGCGCCAGCGGCTTCAACTCCCTATAATCAGGCGGTTTATGTAGATTCCGCCAAGCTTCCTCTGGGTATTCATATTATGAGTGACAACAACCACCAATGCGTTATTATCGGCATAGCAGGTGCCTCTGCTTCCGGTAAAAGCCTGATCGCTAGCACCATTTATAAGGAATTAAAGGAAAAAGTCGGCGATCATCAAATCGGCGTGATCACGGAAGATAGATATTACCGAGATCAAAGCCATCTCAGCATGGAAGAGCGCGTACAAACCAACTATGACCATCCACAAGCGCTAGACCATGACTTGCTTTGCGAGCACCTAGAAAGCCTCGCGGCGGGTCAGTCTGTCGATGTGCCTGTGTACAGCTACTCAGAGCATACCCGCATGGATGAAACCACCACCATGACACCCAAAAAGGTGATCATTTTGGAAGGGATCCTGTTGCTAACCGATCCACGCCTGCGCAATCTTATCCATGCCAGCGTCTTTATGGATACTCCCCTTGATATTTGCTTGTTGCGCCGCATGAAACGTGATGTGGCTGAACGTGGCCGCACCATGGACTCCGTGATGGAACAATATCAGAAGACGGTCCGCCCTATGTTTATGCAGTTTATTGAGCCGTCAAAGCAATATGCCGATATTATCGTGCCACGCGGGGGTAAAAACCGCATTGCGATTGATGTGTTAAAAGCGCATATCGCGCGATTACTGAAAGCCTGATTTGGGTATGATGGTTTCACTGACCTCAATCTCGCTGCTTTTTATGCAGTGGACAACAAGCTAAATGAATGCGGTGCGTGAATGTATCGCCCCATCTATTAACCGTGAGGACTATCCGATGCGACTATGCGACAGGCATATCAAAGAACACCTTGATGATGGCCGCATCAAAATTGAGCCACGTCCGGCAGAGGCGTCGATTTCTGGTGTGACGGCGGATGTGACGTTGGGCAATCAATTCCGGGTGTTTAATGACCACGGCGCAGCATTTATCGATCTGTCTGGCCCGAAAGAAGAGGTCAATGCCCAGCTTGAACGTGTGATGAGTGATGAAATTGAGATTGCTGATGGTGAGGCTTTTTATCTTCATCCAGGCCAGCTCGCGCTTGCTGTCACGCATGAAGCGGTGACCTTGCCTGACGATATCGTCGGCTGGCTTGATGGCCGCTCGTCGTTGGCACGTTTAGGGCTGATGGTGCATGTGACTGCGCACCGGATTGACCCGGGCTGGTCGGGCCGTATTGTGCTGGAGTTCTATAACAATGGTCGTTTGCCCTTGGCGCTACGACCCGGTATGCCGATTGGTGCGTTAAGTTTTGAGCCTATGTCGGGCGCGGCTGATAAGCCGTATAACAAACGCGACAACGCAAAGTATAAAAATCAGCAAGGGGCAGTTGCCTCTCGCATTAGCCAAGACAAGGTTTAACGATTGCAATGCGCCTACGGGCGCATTTTTTTGTTAACGTGGAACCCGATCGCGAAATCATGGTCGATAATGCGGGTATCTCTCGTAAGTGGTATCGCCTGTTACGCACAAGGAGCATCTTGCAATGATAAAAAAAATCGCCCTTACTCTCGCTGTTTTGGTGGTGGTCGTCATGGGTGGCATCGCCGCTTTGCTCGCCACCATTAATCCTAACCAGTTTAAGCCATTGTTGGTCGAGCAAGTTAAAAAACAGACAGGCTATGACATGGTGATCGGTGGCGACATTGCTTGGCAGTTTTGGCCAAGTTTGGGTTTTTCAATCGAGGATGTCGCGATAAAAAATCGCCCCGGCTTTGATGAACCCGATTTGATGCGCTTATCTCAAGCACGCCTCTCTGTCGATGTGTTGCCTTTGATGTCGCAAACCTTGCAGATCGGCGAAATTACATTGCAAGACCCACATGTGTTTATTCAAACCCTGAGTAATGGGGAGAGCAATCTCATCGCGACATCGCCGACGGCTGAGCCTCAAGCTGAGCCAGCGCCACAATCAGGCACATCCGCTGATAGCACGAGCACCGAGGCAAAGGCGTGGAACGTATCGCTACAAGGGCTCAGTGTGGCCAACGCGAGTGTGGTCGTCAAAGATGACCAAGCGGGCACCATGACAGCGTTGCGCGATGTGGATCTTGAGGTGGGCAATCTGGCGACGGATGTGTGGACGCCACTGTCACTGTCGTTGCGCGGCGAGCAAAATGACGCTCGCGTTGAGCTGGAAGGTCAAGGTGAGTTGAAATTGGCCAGTGACCTGATACAAAGCCAGATGCGCAAACTGGCGTTGACGCTCTCCGCCGAGCAAGGTGCACTGACCCTAGAACAAGCGAACCTCACCCTCGATCGTTTGGCGCTGGGTGAGGCGGCGCAGTTGGGCTTTAATATCAACGCGCAAACCGCAGACATCGACGTTGAAAGCTCGGGGCAAGCCCAGGTCACTATCCCAACGACGCAAGATAAGATCACGGTTCAGGGGTTAGACATGCTCACGACGGTGTCTGGCGAGCCTATCCCCAACCAGTCGCTTAGCCAAGCGCTAGCCGCTGATATTGTGTTTGACATCAACCAGCAAACGTTGACGGTCAGTGAATTGATCAGCCGATTAAACGACGATGATGTTGTGGTGGATGGCAAAGTGGCAGTTAAATTGACGGAGATCCCCCAAGTCCGCTTTGCGCTGAATACCAACCACATTGACCTCGATACGCTGATACCGACAGACAATGCAGCGCCTAATCAATCTGCAAACGATAGTGAATCTGGCTCTAATGATAAATCCAGCCCGAGTACGCAAGCGGCGCCACTGAGCAAAGAAGAGCCTGATTTGAGTGTGTTGAAGACGCTAGATATTGCCGGCTCACTGGCAATGAAAGGGCTTACTGTGAGTAACGTTACCTTAGGGCAAACACGCGCGACGGTGGCCATCGACCGTGGCAAGGTCGACGTGTCAGAGCTGACGACGCAAGCCTATGAAGGCAGCGTGGTTGTGCAAGGGATGTTAGATGCTACGCAAACGCCCGCTCGCTATCAGGTAAGTAAAAAAGCACGTGGGATCCAAGTGCTTCCGCTGCTGGAAGACGCTGCCCAGGTTGATCTTTTAGAGGGTAAGGGTAACGTCGATATCAATGTACAGGGCAAAGGTTTGTCGCCGTATGCATTACGTCAAGCGATTCAAGGCAGTGTCGCTATTTTCTTCGAAGATGGCGCGATTAATGGGATAAACTTGGCACAGATGCTCAGAGAGGCGAAAGCGACGCTGAAAGGTGAGTCGGCAGCGGCCGCCAATGAAGTACGTAAAACAGACTTTAGCGCACTCACTGCGAGCTTTACCTTAGGTAACGGCATGGCTCGCACCACCGACTTACTGTTGGAAGCGCCCGCGCTTCGGGTACGTAGTGACGGACAAACCGATCTGTTACAAGAGACACTCGATTTTAATGTCTATACCTCGGTGGTCGAGACCAGTAAAGGCCAGGGCGGTAAAGATATTGATGAACTGCGTGATGTCACCATCCCAGTGACGGTGGCCGGTACCTGGCAATCGCCGAGCTATAAACTAGACATTAAGCAGCTACTCAGCAGTAATAACGCGTTGGAAGAAAAAGCCCGCAAAGAGGCGCAACGAGGGTTGAAAAAGCTACTGGGTGATAAAGCGGATGACGATAAGGTCAAAGAGACGGCAGATAAACTCCTTAATTTGTTTCAGTGATCGGCTGACAAGCTATTGGGCTATCTAATGCAAAGCCATTAAAGGACGTTTTATGGATTCTGTCACGCAAGCAGCGTTGGCGCCACTGTCGCGGGTCTGGTTGCCGGCAAACGCTGCTCTCCGAAAGTGCTACTGGCGGGCGCAGCCCTCGGAACCTTACCGGATCTGGATGTATTGATTGATTACGGCGACCCGGTGGCGAATACCGTGAATCATCGTGGCTTCAGCCACTCGTTGTTTGTGTTGCCTTGGGTCGGCGCGCTCATTGCATGGTGCTGGTGGCGCTGGCAGCGTCAGTGGCCACTTTGGCAAGTGATGACTCTGGTCATCGCGGTGCTTGTCACCCATCCATTGCTCGATGCAATGACGGTATATGGAACCAAGCTATTCTGGCCGCTTGAGGTGCCATCGGTAGCGGTGGCGAGTCTGTTTATTATCGATCCCCTGTATACGGTGCCTCTACTGGTTGCGCTCATCAGCGCATTGGTATGGCGCCATCTTGGAGCCAAGGCATGTGGTGTTGGGTTGATGGTCTCGAGCCTTTACTTGGCCAGTTCTGTGTACCAGCTCCAACAAATAAAAACCCGTGTTGCCGAACAAACACAAGGAACCTTGCTGGAAGGCCAGCCGTTAATCATTATGCCAACACCGTTTAATACCTTACTGTGGCGTGTGGTCGTCAGTGGCGAAGAGCAATACTGGGAGGGGTTAGCCTCACGACTTGATGCCAACCCTTCAATTGATTGGGTGGTGCAGCCTCTGGGAGAGTGGCCACTGGCCAACTCTGATACCCTCAGCGCTCTGCGGACGTTTTCACGTAATTTTATTCGCTTTGAAAACCGAAACGGGCAGCAGGTAGTCACCGACTTGCGCTTTGGTGTGGCCGCCTATCAGCCGTTCCAGTTTTTGCTTGCAGAACAAAATACAGACGGGGACTGGTACCCTGTGTCGCCCAAACAACTTGAGCCTGGCCCGTTGCCCGAGACCGCGCTACCCGCGTTGTGGCAACGTTTGTTGGGCGATCAATCGATTGACGCCAAACTCTGCCGGCAGTCGTGTCAGCAAACTGACCCGCGTTGGGCCGAGCCCATCTCATCTGCCGCCTTACCGGCGACGGCCTCTGAAAAACAATGAGCGCACTCCGTGCACACTTATTGTCTCACGTTGTCAAAGGTTACCAATCAATGCCTTGGCGCGCTTTGATACCGGCATCAAACGCATGTTTGACATTGCGAACTTCAGAGACAGTATCGGCGATTTCGATTAAACGACGGTGAGCGCCTCGACCCGTTATCAGCACAGATTGCTCACTTGGGCGTTGGCTAATTGCATCGATGACATCGTCCAGGTCAATGTAGCCATAGGTGATCATATAGGTGATTTCGTCCAGGACGACCAAATCATAACTAGGATCGCTGAGCATGGTTTTGCATCCTGACCAGATTTTTTGTGCGGCTTGCGTGTCGGCTGTTTTATCTTGGGTATCCCAGGTAAACCCTGTACTCATCACATGAAAGTCCACGCCATGCTGACTGAGTAAGTCTCGCTCACCGCATGCCCACGTTCCCTTGATATACTGCGCCACCCCGCATTTGAAACCATGGCCTGCCGCGCGTGCGACAGTGCCAAAAGCGGATGTCGATTTGCCTTTGCCGTTGCCTGTAATAATAAGAAATAGCCCTTTTTCTTGTTGTGCGGCGTCAATCCGAGCATCGACTTTTTCTTTCAGTTTTTGCTGGCGCTGTTGATGACTGTGTTCTGACATGTGATTTCCAACCTTTGGTTAACTTAGGTCTATAGTAAAGGGACGATAGGGTGGATGCCACCCATGACATTCTGGCCGCAAACCGACGGCCCCAGCCAAAGGACGCTATGATGAGAAAAGGAACGCACGCTCTTATTGCTTTGTTGGCTCTATGCTCGCTGCCTGCTGTGGCGGGTAAACAGATAGATTATCAGTTAGACGGGGAGGCATTTTCCGGCTACCTGGCTATCCCTGCCTCTTTTGAGAAAGGCAGTGTGGTGATTATTCATGACTGGGATGGGCTAACGGACTACGAACGTCAACGAGCGGATATGCTGGCAAACTTGGGCTATCGTACGTTTGCATTAGACATGTTTGGCGCCGGGAATCGACCGACCAGCCTAGAGGCGAAGAAAGCGGCGACTGGTTCACTGTATGAAGACAGAGTGCGGATGCGCGAACTGATTGAAGCAGGGATGAGTGCCGCGCAATCGCAAGGTGTGACGCAGCCAGTAGTGGCTGGCTATTGTTTCGGTGGCACGGTGACGTTAGAGCTTGCACGCAATCCAGGCAATATGCCTGTCAGTGGCTACGCGAGTTTTCATGGCGGTTTGGGCACGCCAGATGGCCAAGGCTATTCAGAGGACATTGCGCCACTGTTTATTGCTCATGGTGGGGCGGATAAAGCGGTGCCCATGGCAGATTTTGCGACCTTTATACAAACGCTAGAGCAGGCGGGTGTCGATTATTGGTCGCAAGTGTATGGTGGGGCGCCGCATGCGTTTACCGTATTTGGCTCGGAGAGGTACCGTGAAAAAGCTGATAAAAAGTCTTGGCAGGCGTTTAAAACGTTTTTGACGGATCGGATGGAATAGTGACACGAGGAGAAAAGAAATGATTCGTCATGTATTGCTTGTTCGTTTTACCGCTAATGCGCGCGATGATCAGATCCAAGCATTGAAAGATAAATTTGAATCAATGCCTAGCGTCATTGATGGCGTTGGGCCGGTCGAATGGGGAGAAAACAACAGCCCAGAAGGTAAAGACCAAGGCTACACGCATGTGATTGTGATGACGTTTCGTGATAGTGCTGCGCGGGAGCGCTATTTACCGCATCCTGAACATGAGGCGCTAAAAGCGATATTTCGTCCTATCCTAGAAGACATTATTGTTGTGGATTATTCCGTGCCTGCATAGGTGCTGACAAACTGCCCTATCACCGAGTATTACCTGCCTCACTATAGGCAGTGCTTAGCCTTATTGGTAATCTGAGGGCTTATCAATAAGGAGGTTTGACGCTGATGACAACTGATAATCAAAGGCCCAGTGTTTTGGTGGTGTGCTTGGGTAACATCTGTCGTTCGCCCACCGCAGAAGCCGTATTACGTGCTCGCGCACAGGCGCGAGGCTTGGCAGTCGATATTGATTCGGCGGGCACGGCAGGTTATCACCAGGGTAACCCGCCTGATAGACGTAGCCAAGCGGCAGGGCAGGCGAGAGGCTACTCGTTTGAAGGTATTCGAGCGCGCCAGGTCGGCCCCGCAGACTTTGTGTGTCATGACATGATTCTGGCAGCCGATGAGAGCAACCTGGCTGACTTGCAAGCACAATGCCCACCCGAGCACCAAGGCAAGCTGTCTTTATTTCTCCACTGGGGCGAGCATACCGAGGGGCCGATCCCCGACCCTTATTATGGTGGCCCTGACGGCTTTGAGCGGGTGTTAGACTTGCTTGAACAAGCGGCAGATGGGGTGCTGAATCATATTGAAGCGCATCTTTTGCCTCGATAGTTGAGAGAGTGCGCGTCTAGGATGAACGCATGGATGGGAAGAATAAGCAAAAGGCGCGTGATGAACGCGCCTTTTGTTCTAAGCCTACGTGAGCTGACTTACCATTTCTTTTTCGGTGCAAACAACTCGTCTAGATCGCTTCTTTCTTCTTCTTGCTCCGACTGGAGTTTTTCATGGCCCGTATTCAGTGTATGGGTAATATCGCTATGCATTTGCTCTAAATGCTTTTTCATCTCTTGCGAGTAATCATCGGTTTTGGGCGAGACCACATCAATGGCTTTTTTCAATAACTGCTGAGCGGTGCCCATTTGCCCTTTTTGCTTGGCGTCATTGGCACGCTTAATCACATTCTCAATATTGATTTTAAGTTGCATCTTTTCCAAGCGTGCGTTCTCAGCCACAAACGCTTGCGTCGCTAGTCGTCCCTTAGAGTGCTCCGCTTTCACCACGGAGCGTAGACGTTTTACTAGCTTGAGCATCGAAATCGCTTGTCGATCGTTATCTGGCACTTTAAAGGAAGTCGACTCGCGGTTTGAGTAGCTTTGTTTGATTTCATCGATCTGCGCTTGCGTCGCACTAATACGTTGCTTGATGGATTTATCGGAATCATCAATCTCGTACATGGCTTTCAAAGAATCTAGGATCTTCTTATTCAAGCAAACCAACAGCGTCCCGCTATATGGCAGATTATGTGCATTACCAATCAGCTCTTCAGTGGCGTCAATCACTGCAATGTGCTTAGCCATCTCTTGGCGCTTGTGAGATTCAATTTGCTTACGTTGTTGAGCCAATATGTTGTAGCCGACAATCAGGCCGAGCAATATGACACAAAGGCCAGCTATCAAGGCAATATTCATAATTCAGCGTCGATGTTCCTTGTAATAAACTCAACTGGTTAAGATACACGATCTCAACCGACAGAGATAGCATCAATCAAGGATGGAGGCAGCATGAGTGATCCGCCTCTAACTCTGCACATTACATCCGATTCGCATGCGCTGGTAATAGTGTGGCCCATAATCGTGCACTTGGCGATAAACTGGTTGAAATAATCGGATTTTAGCGATTGGGCAATACCCTATTTGTTCACCAAATTGCTTAGTGAATGTGCAATCGCTAACGTTTATATAACCAAAGCCTATTAAATAGTCTAATTTGGGTATATAAATAATCTATCACAACCCAATGCTGTCACTTAACCCATGAGGCTCGCGCGTCTGCACTATGAAATTACAACAGCTTAGATATATCGTTGAGGTCGTCAACCACAACCTAAATGTGTCTGCGACCGCAGAGAGTTTGTATACCTCTCAGCCTGGGATCAGTAAACAAGTTCGATTACTAGAAGACGAACTAGGCGTGCAAATATTTGAGCGCAGTGGCAAACACCTTACCCAAGTCACTCCTGCTGGTGAGGCCATTGTGGAAATATCTCAAAGTATTTTGTCTCGGGTTGAAAGCATTAAAGCGGTGGCGAGTGAACATACTCATCCAGAAATGGGAAATCTCAATATTTCCACCACCCACACACAGGCACGATATGCACTGCCCGATGTGATCAAAGCATTTACTGCCCGCTACCCTAAAGTCTCTTTGCATATGCATCAGGGAACGCCGACGCAGATCTCCAGCTCGGTCGCCAAAGGCACATCAGATTTTGCTATCGCGACCGAAGCTTTCCACCTCTATGAAGACTTAGTGATGCTGCCGTGTTACCACTGGAATCGTTCGATTATTGTGACGCCTGATCACCCACTGGCACAGAAAAAAAACAATATCACCATTGAGGATTTAGCGGCCTATTCTCTTGTGACCTATGTCTTCGGTTTTACCGGGCGTTCAGAGTTGGATGAGGCGTTCCATCGCGCCAATCTCACTCCCAAGATTGTATTTACCGCCACAGACGCGGACGTAATTAAAACCTATGTGAAGTTAGGGTTAGGGGTTGGCGTTATCGCCAGTATGGCGATGGATAGCCAAGCTGACTCGGATCTGGTCGCCATTGACGCTAGCCATATTTTTGGTGCTAGCACGACCAAAATTGGATTTCGTAAAGGCACCTTCCTTCGCAGCTACATGTATGACTTTATTGAACGCTTCGCCCCACACCTGACGCGCAATATGATAGATAAAGCGGTGGCTCTGCGTTCAAACGAAGAAATTGATGCCATGTTTAAGGACATTCCGCTGCCAATTCGCTAAACTGCCCGTGTACGACAAGGCTGCGTCAAGCAGCCTTTTTTGATCACGCTTTTATTCAAGTCCTGATAGCAGCCATGTCTTCCGTCTCTTTTCAGCAACAGTTCACTCAATTAACCCAACTTCTTACCCAGTTTCAATGGCTATGGCAACCGATGCCAATGGCACATAGATGTTTACCGTGGCAGGAAGAAGACGCATTGTGCGCTTGGCTGGCCAGCTTGGATTATTCCCAGATAACAGCACTCAAGGCAGCACCTGAAGTTGTGATTACCCAGTTGTCGAGCTGGTGGCCTGCGTTGGCGCCATTGACCGAACTGACTGCTGTACCGCAGGCGAGTACGACCAAGGTGGGTGTGGATCCGCGGTTGGCGGTAGGGGTTCCGGGAAGAAAGTGGGCGCAAATCGAGGCATACATCGGTGCGGTTCCCACTCACGGGGAGACGGTACGCTATCTCGAATGGTGTGCCGGAAAAGGGTATCTCGGGCGTGCCATCTCATCGGTGACCGGTAAGCCGGTTGAGAGTATCGAATGGCAAAAAGCACTTTGTGATCAAGGACAAGCGTTTGCACAGCGCAACGCCCTCGCGATGCGATTTTACCCCTTAGATGCCATGGACACGGAGGCGGCCGCTGTGATGGCCGGTTGTGACCACGGATTAGCGTTACATGCCTGCGGCGACTTGCATGTAACGCTCCTGCAAAAAGCAGTGACGTGCGGTATGCCGCGTCTATCCGTCTCTCCATGTTGCTATCAGCTGATTCGTGGGGAGATTTATCAGCCACTCTCGGATGTCGCCCAGAATACGGGAATGCGGCTGACAAAAGCTGACCTTAAACTTGCCGTCCAAGAATCGGTGACTGGCGGACAGCGAGTGCGTCGCCAACGGGAACAGGAAGTTATTTATCGCTTAGGCTTTGATGAATGGCAGCGAGACTGGCAAAACCAGGATCATTACTTGCCATTACCTGCACTGAAAAAATCACAACTTAGCCAAGGGTTTGCGGAATTCTGTCGTTGGGGTGCGGCACAAAAAGGGCTCTCGTTACCCGATGATTTCGATGTGGATGGCTACTTTCGCCGCGGGGAGGTGCGTTTTTCCATTCTCGAACAAATCAACGTCGTTAAGAGCGCTTTTCGCCGAGCAATGGAAATATGGCTGGTGTTGGACAGGGTGTTATATCTTGAGCAACACGGATACTCGGTGAGTCTGATGCAGTTTTGTGAGCGTGAATTGACGCCTCGCAATCTATTGATTCATGCTGAAATGATTAATGCGCCCAGCACACCAGCCCATCCTTGACGTGTTACGCGCGGTGAACAAGTGTCGATAAGATGATCAGCCGTAAAAGCTCGCTCAAGACTGAGTAAATCGTTACACTCTGATTACCTATCTTTACCTGAAGTTACTTTTTATGCCTGATATCGGCGTTTCCATAGCGGTGGCCATGATCTTGGGTCTCGGCTGTTTTGTGCAAAGTTTGGTAGGCTTTGGTATGGCGATTGTGGCGGCACCACTATTGCTGATGATTGATCCCAAACTCGTCCCAACCACCATTTCTATGGTGGGGCTGACATTGGCGAGCATTAATGCTTGGCAATATCGGCATCAACTCTCATTTCGTGATCTTAGTTGGGCTTATTTAGGCCGTGTGCCGGGGACTGCCGTGGCTGGGGGCGTGATGTTAGTCGTCACAACTCAAATGCTGGAAATTATCATCGGGGCAGCCGTCTTAATCGCAGTATTGGCCAGTGTCATGCGCTTTGACATTACCCCTAATCGACGAAACTTTTTTGTCGCCGGTTTTACCTCTGGGGTGATGGGCACGACGACGAGTATTGGTGGCCCGCCAATGGCCCTTGTACTGCAACACGCTGATGTCAATAAGATGCGCGCATGCCTGGCGGGGTACTTTGCGATCAGCTGCATCTTGTCTTTGATCGCCTTAAGCGCCACGGACTTTCTGACATGGTGGCACTTAAAGCAAGCGGCTTTTGCGGTGCCTGCTGTACTGGTGGCGACATGGCTTGCTTATCGGGTCGCACCCCGGGTGAAACCGCAGCTCGTCCGTCGGGCAATGTTGCTACTCTGTACCTTAGCTGGGGTCAGCACGCTGGTACGCGGCTTGATGGGTGGATGAAACGTGTAAAACGCAATGACGCCCCAGAGTTAGTGGGGCGTCATTGAATCATTGGATGGTTAGTGAGTGATAATCAGCCAATAAATTGTGCCACCACAACGCTTATTCCTCCCACCATTGCCAAGCTAAGGCCAAGGTTCCCGCCAATCACCTGATAATGCTCATCCGTCGAGACGGTTTGACGTGCTTTACGCACCATCAGCACAGGTAGCACCACCGCAAGAATCACCAGAGCAATTGCCGCGTAACCTAACGCAGTGATAAACCCTTGAGGGTAGAAAAGTGCGAACACCAAAGGCGGTAAGTAAGTAATAGCGGCGGTTTGCAAGCGGCCACGCACACTGTCTTGGCGATTAAAGCTATCGGAAATAAAGTCAAATAATCCTAAGCTAACGCCGAGAAATGACGTGGCTAAGGCTAAATCAGCAAAAAGCGAAATGCTGGAGGCGATATAATCTTGTTGCACCACCGATTGGATGATGGCAACGAACTGAGACAGTTCACCGTTTTGCACCAAGGTAGCTTGTGCCACTGTTCCTAAACTCGCGACTTGCCAAAAAATGTACAGTGCAAGTGGAAGAGTCGAGCCGACGATCATCACTTTACGTAGTGAAGGCAGATCTATCCCGACATAACGTACAATCGAGGGGATACTGCCGTGGAAGCCAAAAGAGGTGAAAATAACGGGCAGTGCAGCGACCAAGAGCCCTTTTTCGACTGGCATCTCTACGAGGTTAATACTGGAGACGTGTGGGGTGAGTAAGGTTAACGCTAAAATCAGGAATAAGACTTTAACGGTAAATAAACCACGGTTGATTAAATCCACTTTACTCGTACCCAGGGTCACCACTAAGCCAAATACGAGGGTGAACAACACCGCACCGGCTGCTGGCGGTAGCTCGATGGTTGACCATTGTGCCAGCTTCTCATTGAGCTGGCTCCCACCGCCCGCAATATAAGCGGCGCACAGAGAGTAAAATAAGAACAACATGGCGAATGAGGCAAGCCACTTGCCCTTGTCCCCTAAAAACTGTTTGGCCAGACTGTGCAATGTGGCATCCGCGTCAGCGTACTGATGGACCTCTAGCATTAACAGCGCTGTGTAGGTCATCAGAGCCCACATCGCCCCCATTAATGCCATCGATGCCCCAAATCCAATACCAGCGGAGGCAAGTGGTAAAGCTAGCATGCCTGCGCCAATGGTTGTCCCTGCGATAATCAGCGAACTTCCTAGTACTTTATTCATATTATGTTTAACCAGTGTTAATAAAAAGTTAATTGTTGTGTTCGCACAAAAGATAACGTGAATTTATGCGCATTGTGCACTGTCTATGCAGATAAAAAAACGGATGCGTGTAATGCTAAAGGTACGAATAAGTAAAGTAAAGTGTACGGTTAGGCTGGGGTAGTGAATCGAGCGGTCTAATGTCATAATCAAAGACGAATCACGGTGACCAATAAGGAGCGGCAGGGTGGAAAACCAACAACATCAAGCACCAATGCCACAAATCGCGATGCTTTCTACCGGAGAGGAAGTGTTGCTGGGAGATATCACGGATACCAATGCAGCATGGCTATCAAGGACGTTATTTGAGAACGGGCTAACAATGTCTCGTCGCGTGACCATTGGAGATGACCTTGATGATATGGCGATCGAGCTGGTTCGATTATCACAGACAGAGCAAGTGGTCATTGTGAACGGAGGGCTGGGACCGACCACAGACGATCTCACTACGGCAGCAATGGCATCGGCGATGGGGGTTGAGCTAACACTGAACGAAGCGTGGCTTGATGAGCTGAAACAGCGCTTTGAGCGACACGGCCGGCCGATGGCACAAAGCAACCTTAAGCAAGCGATGTTACCTGACGGTGCGCGCTTAATTGAGAACCCGAAAGGGACGGCGTGTGGTTTTCACTGTGAACTCAATGGGTGTCATTTTTATTTTACACCTGGTGTGCCCTCTGAGTTTTTCGACATGGTTGAGCGCCAAATCCTTCCTGAGTTGTTACATGTTTACGCGGCAAAAGCGCGATCGTGTTACCGTTTGTTTACATTTGGCTTGTCAGAGTCCGGGATCAGTGACGTGATGGCATCATTAGTGCTTCCTGACGATGTGTCACTGGGATATCGCTCGAGTTTGCCTTTTATTGAGGTGAAGCTGTTTATTGATGCAGAGCATGATGAAAAAGACACCATACTTGAGGCGCTGCAACAGCGGCTCGCTGATTATGTGGTGTCATATAATGAGCCAATGGCTTCAGCATTAGCGTTTGATGTTAATCGTCACGGTATTGCGTTGAAAGTGGCTGAGCAGTTCACCGGTGGCTGGCTATCAAGCTTACTCAATGGACAAGCGGCTTATTTGGTTGAACAAGGCTGGGTGATGTCGAACGCCCATGTGCCAGAGCAAGCGTTGGCCAATCCGTTAGCAGCCTCACTGGCGATGGCCAGTGCGACGATCAGCCCCGAGCAAAAGCAAGTTGGCCTTGCCTGTGGTCCGGAACTTCACGGACAAATCTGTGTGGCTATCTCCACACCCGAGGGTGAGTGGGGGCAGCGTTTAAGCTTTAAACGGCAACTGTCTCACGACGATGCGCGCTGCTACATCTCCACTGTATTGTTAGATATGTTAAGGCGTTATTTAAATGGATATACGGTGATTGCCGATTATGCCTCACTGACGCGACATGACGATATTTATATTGATACAGACAGCATAGAATAGAAGGTCGGTAAGAGAAGGGAAGGCGAGGCGATTGTATTACGCCTCGTTAACTTGTTTTTTGATGTCAGCGGGTTGGTAGTCGAACGCAATGGACACATCAGTCTGCGGCGCACTTTGACAAGCGAGGATTTCGCCTGGCATCACAAAGGCCATGCTTTCTCCCTGCGTGACAGACCCTTGATTAAGCTTACAGCGGCATGCGCCACACATGCCATTTCGGCATTGATATTCAGGCTGAATACCGGCGTCTTCTAACTGCTCTAGCAAGTTTTGGTGGGTGTTGCCACCCACCGTTATGCCGTTCACTTCGATGGTGATACGGGTCATAGTTCGAAGTCACCAAAGTCTTCGACGCTGACTTCGTTATCGATCTGACCGACCAGATACGAGCTAATTTCTGCTTCCTGTGGGGCCACCTGAACATTATCCGAGGACAGCCAAGCGTTAATCCAAGGAATGGGGTTTTGTGTCGCATTGTCATAGGCAGGTGCTAAACCCACGGCAGACATTCTTAGGTTGGTGATATATTCAACATACTGACACAAGATATCTTTGTTCAGGCCGATCATCGAGCCGTCACGGAACAAATACTCAGCCCAGTCTTTTTCTTGCTCAGCCGCTTTCTTGAACAGATCAAAACACTCTTGCTCGCATTCTTTGGCAATGTCGGCCATCTCAGGGTCGTCTTGACCGCTACGTAGAATGTTGAGCATGTGCTGCGTGCCAGTCAGATGCAAGGCTTCGTCACGGGCAATAAACTTGATGATCTTAGCATTACCTTCCATCAGTTCACGCTCGGCAAAGGCAAAGGAGCATGCAAAACTGACATAGAAGCGAATCGCTTCAAGCGCATTGACCGACATCAGGCACAAATACAGCTGGCGCTTCAGCGCGCGCAGGCTGACTGTGACTGTCTGGCCATTGATCGAATGCGTCCCTTCGCCAAGTTGGTGATAATAGTTACTCAGCTGAATAAGGTCATCATAATACTGGGCAATGTCTTCTGCGCGCTTTTGAATGTGCTCATTCATCACGATGTCATCAAACACAATCGCCGGATCAGCCACAATATTACGAATAATGTGGGTATAAGAGCGAGAATGAATGGTTTCAGAGAAGCTCCAGGTTTCAATCCAGGTTTCGAGTTCTGGAATAGAGACCAATGGGAGTAGCGCGACGTTAGGGCTGCGGCCTTGGATAGAGTCCAGCAACGTTTGATACTTCAAGTTACTGATGAAAATATGCTTTTCATGTTCAGGTAGCTTGTTGTAATCAATACGATCGCTCGATACGTCCACTTCTTCTGGGCGCCAAAAGAACGACAACTGCTTTTCGATCAGTTTTTCAAAAATTTCATATTTTTGCTGATCGTAGCGGGCAACATTAACGGACTGACCCAAGAACATGGGTTCTTTGAGCGGGTCATTGTTGATTTTAGAAAACGTACTGTAAGCCATGAATCTTATAAACCTCTAGAAAAGGGCCCAGAGGCCCTTTGCATGTCGTGTGTTAGATCTTACATGCACCGCCGGCACAATCGTCTTCAGCAGCTTGCGCCGCGGTTGATTCCGACTGACCATCGCTCGCGCCATCACGGGTGTTGTGGTAGTACAGGGTTTTAACCCCCAGTTTGTACGCGGTGAGCAAATCTTTAAGCAGCTGGTTCATAGGAACTTTACCGCTTGCATGTCGGCTCGGATCATAATTGGTGTTGGCAGAAATCGCTTGGTCGACGAATTTTTGCATGATACCGACTAGCTGTAAGTAGCCTTCATTGCTGCCAATGTTCCAGAGCAGTTCGTAATTATCTTTATACTTGTGATACTCAGGTACCACTTGTTTGAGAATGCCATCTTTTGAGGCTTTCACCGAGACAAAACCACGTGGTGGTTCAATGCCATTGGTGGCATTTGAAATTTGTGACGACGTTTCTGATGGCATCAAAGCGGTCAGTGTTGAGTTACGCAAACCATGGGTTTGGATATCCTTGCGCAAGGTTTCCCAATCCAAGTGTAACGGCTCATCACAAATCGCATCCAAGTCTTTCTTGTAGGTATCGATAGGAAGGATACCTTGCGAATAAGTGGTTTCGTTAAACGCAGGACACGCGCCTTTTTCTTTCGCCAGCTCCACGGATGCACGCAATAAGTGATATTGAATCGCTTCAAAGGTACGGTGCGTAAGGCCATTCGCACTGCCATCCGAATAACGTACACCGTGCTTGGCGAGGTGATAGGCAAAGTTAATCACACCCACACCGAGTGTACGGCGGTTCATGGTCGCTTTGCGCGCGGCAGGTAACGGATAATCTTGATAGTCCAATAACGCATCAAGCGCACGAATGGTCAAGTCGGCCAGTTCACCCAGCTCGTCGAGTGATTCAAGCGCACCCAGGTTAAAGGCGGATAGCGTACACAGTGCAATCTCACCGTTCTCATCTTCAACATTGTTCAGTGGCTTGGTCGGCAGCGCGATCTCTAAACACAGGTTCGACTGACGAATAGGTGCCACCGATGCATCAAACGGGCTATGGGTATTACAATGGTCAACGTTTTGAACGTAGATACGGCCTGTTGAGGCGCGCTCTTGCATCATCAGTGAGAACAGATCAACCGCTTTGACTGTTTCGCGCTGGATAGAGGCATCCGCTTCATATTGGGTATATAGACGCTCGAACTCGTCTTGGTCTTCGAAAAAGGCGTCGTATAAGCCAGGCACATCTGACGGAGAGAACAAGGAAATGTTGCCACCTTTAAGTAGGCGGGTATACATCAACTTATTGATTTGCACACCATAATCCATATGGCGTACACGGTTTTCTTCTACACCGCGGTTGTTTTTCAATACCAGTAGCGATTCCACTTCACGGTGCCAAATTGGATAGAATAAGGTTGCTGCGCCACCACGAACGCCGCCTTGCGAGCAGCACTTCACCGCCGTTTGGAAATATTTATAAAACGGGATACAGCCAGTGTGGAAGGCTTCGCCACCTCGGATAGGGCTACCCAACGCGCGAATACGGCCCGCGTTAATACCAATACCTGCGCGTTGCGATACATAGCGAACAATCGCACTGGATGTGGCATTAATAGAGTCCAAGCTATCGTCACACTCAATCAATACGCAAGAGCTAAATTGACGTGTAGGCGTACGTACGCCGGACATGATAGGCGTTGGCAGTGAGATCTTAAACTGCGAGGCTGCATCATAAAAACGACGAATGTAGTCCAAACGCGTTTCTTTAGGGTATGACGCAAACAGGCAGGCAGCGACCATCATGTACAAAAACTGTGCGCTTTCGTAAATCTCACCGGTGACACGGTTTTGCACCAGGTATTTGCCTTCCAGCTGCTTCACCGCGGCGTATGAGAAGTTCATATCGCGCCAGTGATCGAGGTAGCTGTCTAGGGTATCGAGCTCCTCTTCGCTGTAATCTTCCAAGATATGCTTATCATACTTGCCTTTCTCGACCATGTTTTTGACATGATCAACCAGCTTAGGTGGCTCGAACTGGCCATAGGCTTTTTTACGTAAGTGGAAGACGGCCAAACGCGCCGCAAGATATTGATAATCTGGGCTTTCTTCGGAGATTAGATCGGCAGCGGCTTTGATGATTGTCTCGTGAATATCTTCCGTGCGCATGCCATCGTAAAACTGGATGTGAGAGCGCATCTCAACCAGAGAAACAGAAACGTTTGAGAGGCCTTCGGCAGCCCAAGTCACTACGCGATGGATTTTATCGAGGTTTAAGTTTTCTTTGCGTCCATCACGCTTTAATACGGTAATTTCTTGGTTCATTTGTATGCTTTCCCAATATTCCCTTGCCAAACTGCTCTTTTTCGCAAGTTTTTATAAAATGCTGATGATTTTTTGGTCGGCCTCTATGCGGACATCTCGTCGCTCATACACTATATATAGGGGGCGATGTCCGAGTCGGTTACAAGATAGTGATATAACCTGCTTTTTGCAAGCCAGTCTTTGTTAGGGTGGGTGTGGATATCTTGGGGATGTTATATCTAAAGTTAGTAATCACCAACCTAGTGACGCAAGGCCGACAAGATTAGTGAGAATTTCAATCACTGAAAGGCAAAAATTGGTAATAAAAAAAATTTATTTTGGTTGATCTTAGCGATGATCAGTGATCGTTTTTAACTGATTGAAAAGACAGCAAACCCCACAAAATGTGGGGTGTGACTAGGATCCAAGAATGGCGCTAAGTTGATCAGGCTTGGCGAAAATATGATCTGCTTTCCAATTATGAACTAAGGCTTGATCGCCGGTGTAACCCCATCCTGCGACGGCTGCGCCCATATTCGCCGCGCGCGCCGCTAATATATCGTTTTCAATGTCTCCGACATACAGCCCTTGTTGTGGCACACAATTGAGGCTTTTGGCTGCTTCAAGCAAAGGCATAGGGTGCGGTTTGGCATGAGCATAGGTATCGGCGCCAACGATGACTTTGGCCTTTTGCAGGCGTGGGAAGAAGGCGAGTAACTGATGCGTGAGCCCTTCGGGCTTATTCGTCACAATGCCCCAAGGGATACGTAACTGATCCAGCTTATCGAGCAGGGTGTCTATGCCAGCGTAAAGCTGGGTGCCATGACATATCGCGTCCCCATAGTGATGAAGAAAACGCGCACGGAGGGCAACAGGGTCTTGATATTGTGCTTGTTCGCCAAACCCAGCACTTAACAGGCCGCGCGCACCGAAACTTGTATGGGTATAAATTTGCTCGCGTGTTAAAGGAGGCAAGTCAAACTCGGCGAGGACGCGGTTAGCGGCCTCACCCATGTCGGGGGCGGTGTCGAGCAAGGTGCCATCTAAATCAAAGAGAATGGTCGATGGGGTCATGCTGGCGAGCTCCTTATCAGTCGGCTAGGGCGAGACGGTGTGAACGAGATAATTCACATCGACATTGGCGTGGGAAAGTTTGTAGGTATCAAACACCGGGTTGTAATGCAGCCCTGTCATGTCTTTGGCCGTTAGCGGGGTGTTATCAATCATGTTCATCAGCTCTGAGGGGCGAATAAACTTATGGTGCTCATGGGTGCCTTTGGGAACCAATTTAAGCACATGCTCCGCGCCGACGATCGCGAACAGCCAAGATTTGGCATTGCGATTCAGTGTCGAGAAAAAAACATGACCACCGGGTTTTACCATCTGTGCACAGGCTTGAATCACGGAGGCGGGTTCAGGCACGTGTTCGAGCATTTCCATACAAGTGACAACGTCGTATTGCTGCGCATAGCTGCTGGCATGTTCTTCCGCGGTTGATTGGATGTAGTGCACATCGACTCCGGCTTCGAGGGCATGCAGCCGCGCGACGGTGAGAGGCTCTTTTCCCATATCCAGTCCTGTCACTTCCGCTCCTTCCTGAGCCATGCTTTCGGCTAAGATGCCGCCGCCGCATCCGACATCAAGTACTTTTTTGCCGAATAATCCGCCCGCTTTATCCAAGACATAATCGAGGCGTAATGGGTTGATTTGATGCAAAGGTTTAAATTCACCCTCTAAATCCCACCAACGCGAGGCCATATCCTCGAATTTTTGAATTTCTGCCGGATCGACATTGGGTACTTGGCTCATAACTGCAGCTTCCTTATCGGTTTTGCTGCATTATAACGAAATCCAACGCGATAAAAAGAAGCCGTGCTTCTCGCGGGGCCGGTGGGTGTCGTGAATAGGGATCGGCGACGCTGAGTGGGAGGTAACATGTAGAGGTAAAGAAATAGCACGACGGCCAGCCACCGCCGTGCAGAAGGGAGCGGCGTTACGCCGCGGTTAAAATGGCGCTGGTCGCTATTATTCCAGCCAAAAGGTATTTGCCTGCTATTAGGCAGGCACCAATCGCGTTAACGATACGAGTGAGCATCATGCCTCCTCTTTAGTATCAAGTTGACCAACGTTAGGTCGGTCAGGCACGTCACTTCTAAGTATGGTTGATATTTCGGCGCCTGCTAAAAAAGTGATCTTGTGCTCAAGTTAAGCTAATTATTCCTTTTTCGCGCTCAGACACCTTGTGGGCTTTCCTCGTAAAAAAACCATAGTTAGCTACGCAAGTGGTGGCTTTTTGTCCGTGTAGACGCGTTCAGAGCGCCTGCTAACGAGATCCGTGATACATCTTAGCCATATTCGCGTGTCTCCAAAGAGGGTTTGTGTTATTCTCCGTGGTCACGTATTTGAATACGCAAACATTATTTGAGGGATGTTGGCTCCATGAGCGATCTTGCTAAAGAGATCACGCCAGTCAATATCGAAGAGGAGCTAAAAAGCTCGTATCTCGACTATGCAATGTCCGTCATTGTTGGCCGAGCTCTTCCTGACGTGCGTGATGGCCTAAAGCCAGTACACCGCCGCGTATTATTCGCGATGAACGTACTTGGCAACGACTGGAACAAGCCATATAAGAAATCGGCCCGTGTGGTCGGCGATGTAATCGGTAAATATCACCCGCATGGTGATAGTGCGGTATACGATACGATTGTGCGCATGGCGCAACCGTTCTCACTGCGCTACATGTTGGTAGATGGCCAAGGTAACTTCGGCTCCATCGACGGTGATTCAGCAGCCGCAATGCGTTATACCGAAGTGCGCATGGCGAAAATTGCCCATGAGCTGCTTGCCGATCTCGATAAAGAAACCGTGGATTATGTGCCGAACTATGATGGTACTGAGCAAATCCCGGACGTATTGCCAACGCGTGTTCCCAACCTGCTGGTTAACGGCGGCTCCGGGATTGCGGTCGGGATGGCAACCAACATCCCACCTCACAACCTTACCGAAGTTGTTAACGGATGTCTGGCGTATATCGATAATGAAGATATCACTATTGATGAGCTGATGGAGCACATTCCAGGCCCAGACTTCCCGACAGCGGCAATGATTAATGGTCGCAAAGGGATTGAAGACGCGTATAAAACAGGGCGTGGAAAAATCTACTTGCGTGCCAAGGCGGATATCGAAACCGACAAAAATGGTAAAGAGACCATTGTTGTCAATGAAATCCCCTATCAAGTCAACAAAGCGCGTTTGATTGAAAAGATTGCCGAGCTGGTTAAAGACAAGAAAATTGATGGCATTTCCGCGCTACGCGATGAGTCTGATAAAGACGGCATGCGGATTGTTATTGAGTGTCGACGTGATGCGGTGGCTGAGGTAGTACTTAATAACCTCTATGCGCAAACCCAATTACAGACGTCATTCGGCATTAATATGGTGGCGCTGGATAATAACCAGCCGAAGCTCTTTAACCTAAAAGGGATGCTTGAGTGCTTTGTTAACCACCGCCGTGAAGTGGTCACACGTCGCACGGTCTATGAATTACGCAAAGCCCGTGACCGTGCCCATATCTTGGAAGGCTTGGCGGTCGCACTGGCGAACATCGACGAAGTCATTGAGCTTATTCGTCAAGCCCCTACGCCTGCGGTAGCCAAACAAGAGCTACAAGATCAAGGTTGGGGACTCGGTGGCGTGTCTGCCATGTTGGAAGCTGTGGGTGGCGAAAACGCGCGTCCTGAATGGTTGGCGCCAGAATTTGGTGCCCGTGATGATGGCTCTTACTACCTCACTGAACAACAAGCACAGGCGATTCTGGATTTACGTTTGCACAAGCTCACCGGGCTTGAGCACGAAAAAATCCTGGACGAGTATAAAGGCCTGCTCGAGCAAATTGCGGAGCTGCTGCATATCTTGGCCAGTACCGAGCGCTTGATGGAAGTGATCCGCGAAGAGCTCGAAGCCGTCCGTGATGGTTTTGGCGATAAACGCCTCACCGAAATTACTGCCGCGAGTGCAGACATTGATATTGAAGATCTTATCAATGAAGAAGACGTGGTAGTGACCTGGTCACACGATGGTTACGTTAAGTATCAGGTTCTGAGCGATTATGAAGCGCAGCGCCGTGGCGGTAAGGGGAAATCAGCGACGCGAATGAAGGATGAAGACTTCATTGAGCGACTGCTGGTTGCTAATACCCATGACACAATACTGTGCTTCTCGACGCGCGGGCGTATGTACTGGCTGAAAGTCTATCAGCTGCCGCATGCATCGCGTAATGCGCGCGGTAAGCCAATTGTGAATCTACTCCCGCTGGAAGAAGATGAGCGTATTACCGCGATCCTGCCAGTGCGTGAGTATGAAGAAGACAAATACGTCTTTATGGCCACAGCTCATGGTACCGTGAAGAAAACACCACTGACTGACTTTAGCCGTCCACGTAGCGCCGGGATCATTGCAGTGAACTTGCGTGAGGGCGATAGCCTGATTGGGGCCCAGCTCACTGATGATAGCAGTGAAGTCATGCTGTTCTCGCAATTCGGTAAAGTAGTGCGCTTCCTCGCATCGAATGACACCGTTCGCGCGATGGGTCGTACCGCCGCGGGGGTACGAGGCATTCAATTGGCTGAAAACGATCAGGTCGTCTCTTTGATTGTGCCGCAAGAGAATGCGGAAATCTTGACCGTGACCGAGAACGGTTTTGGTAAGCGTACAGCGTTGGCAGAATACCCAACCAAGAGTCGTGCGACCAAAGGGGTGGTTTCGATCAAAGTCTCTGAGCGTAATGGCGACGTTGTCAGTGCCATCCAAGTCTGTGAAGGCGATGAGCTGATGATGATCACTAATGCGGGGACCTTAGTCCGTACTCGCGCAGAAGAGGTGAGTCAAGTGGGGCGTAACACCCAAGGTGTACGCTTGATTCGCGTCAGTGATGACGAGAAAGTGGTGGGCCTACAGCGCATCGAAGAGCCAGACGAAGATGAGATGGAAGCCTTGGCCAATGAAGCCGGGACAACCACTCAGTCGGACGGCAGCGAGGCATCAGCGCCTACCGATGATGATCAACGCGATGATAACGATCAGTCGCCCGCGTCTGATGATGATCAAAACGCGTAAGTCGTCTCTTAGATAACGTCTTAAGGGTGCAGTGAACTGCACCCTTTTTTATTGCCTATTGACAGGAGAGCATGGAAATTGTGATCGAATCTGCGTTGGCGCTTTCAAATTGCGCGCGAAACGTGTTAAATCAATCACACACCATTTAAAACAGAGTCAATCCTTGTAGGCCTCCTGGCCACAAGTGATGAATAAGCAGGAGCCCCTCCCCAACATGGATAAGGTATATAATTTCTCCGCAGGCCCCGCGATGTTGCCGCGTGAAGTGATGCTAAAAGCACAAAAAGAATTGATGAATTGGCAAGACCTTGGTACCTCGGTCATGGAAGTGTCGCATCGCAGCAAAGCATTCTTAAACGTTGCTCGTCAGTCAGAGCAAGATTTGCGCGAACTCCTAGTGATTCCTGACAACTACCATATTCTATTTTGCCAAGGGGGCGCGCGTGCACAGTTTGCCGCGGTGCCCATGAATCTCATGGGGAACCACACCATCGCAGACTATGTCGATGGCGGTTACTGGGCAGAAAGTGCGGTCAAAGAGGCCAAGCGCTATTGTACGCCCAACGTTATCAATGTTCGCCGCGAGCGAGAGGGAAAACGTGCAATCTCGCCGGCGAAAGACTGGCTACTGAGTGATGATGCAGCCTATGTCCATTTCTGCCCTAACGAAACCATTGATGGCATTGAAATTAATGATTTGCCTGAGACCAATAAACCCATTGTTGCCGATATGTCATCGACCATCTTGTCACGTCCGATTGACGTATCTAAATATGGGGTGATCTACGCCGGTGCGCAAAAGAACATTGGCCCTGCAGGGCTGACCCTGGTGATTGTACGTGACGACTTATTGGGACTGGCGCGAGATGTACTTCCTAGTGTGCTTAATTACAAGGTCTTGGTAGAGAAAGACTCGATGTTCAACACGCCGCCGACCTTTGCCTGGTATCTGGCCGCCGAAGTCTTTAAATGGCTGAAAAAACAAGGCGGGATTGAAGCCGTTTATGCACGCAATCAACAAAAAGCAGCCCTGCTTTACCAAGCTATTGATCAATCGAGCTTATATCGTAATGACATTCACCAAGACAATCGTTCCTTGATGAATGTGCCGTTTCAGTTGGCGAACAGCGACCTGGATGAGACTTTCCTCGCTGAAGCAACGGAACAAGGCTTACATGCGCTGAAAGGCCACCGAGATGTGGGTGGCATGCGAGCCTCTATCTATAACGCCATGCCCCTTGAAGGGGTGCAAGCGTTGGTCGACTTTATGGCCAAGTTCGAGAAAAAATATGGCTAATGACAGACGGTAGCGATGGCTGCGTCTTTTAACGGTGTTAAGTAGAAAACCGTGTGAAAAACGAGCCGCTTCCTTGTTGGAGGCGGCTTTTGCTTTCTCTTCACTGACGGTGATAAAAATAATAATTGTGAGACTGCCGGTATTTTGGTTACTCTGGGGGCACTAAGCATCACGGATATAAACCAGAATGGAGCAACTGACACTTTCCCCGATTTCTTATGTCAACGGCCAGATTAACCTTCCCGGCTCAAAAAGCGTGTCGAATCGCGCATTACTCCTCGCCGCTCTAGCCTCAGGCACCACTCGACTAACCAACTTACTGGATAGTGACGATGTACGTCATATGCTCAATGCGTTTACCGCGTTGGGAGTAGAGTATCAATTGTCCAGCGATCGCACCGAATGTGTGGTACAAGGGCTGGGACAGCCGTTTCATCTCGCCGAGCCAACCACGCTGTTTCTCGGTAATGCGGGAACGGCGATGCGCCCTTTGACGGCGGCACTATGCTTGGGAGAGGGTGACGTCACCCTGACGGGTGAGCCACGGATGAAAGAGCGTCCTATTGGCCACCTTGTTGACGCCCTGAATGCGATTGGTGCTGATATCCAGTATCTTGAAACTGAGGGCTATCCGCCACTACGTATCCAAGGCACTGGCCTGGTAGGTGGCGATGTGAGTATCGATGGTAGCATCTCGAGTCAGTTTCTCACCGCACTACTGATGGCCGCGCCGTTTGCTGAGCAAGAGACCCGGATCACCATTAAAGGGGAGCTTGTCTCTAAGCCTTATATTGATATTACCTTGGCAATCATGGCGCAGTTTGGTGTTGAGGTACAAAATGATAACTACCAAGCGTTTGTGATCCCAGCTGGACAGCGTTATCAATCACCAGGTCACTTTATGGTAGAAGGTGATGCCTCATCCGCTTCTTACTTCCTCGCGGCGGCCGCGATTAAGGGCGGTGAAGTCAAAGTGACGGGCATCGGGCGTCATAGTGTGCAAGGTGATATCCAGTTTGCCGACGCACTCGCGGCGATGGGCGCCGAGATTGAGTGGGGAGAGGATTATGTTCTCGCCCGTGGAAAGACGCTTAAAGGCGTCGACATGGACTTTAATCATATTCCTGATGCAGCGATGACCATTGGCGTCGCGGCCTTGTTTGCAGAAGGGCCGACATGGATTCGCAACGTGTACAATTGGCGTGTTAAAGAAACCGATCGCTTATATGCCATGGCTACCGAGCTGAAAAAAGTGGGCGCTGTGGTTGAAGAGGGCGAAGACTATCTGTACATCGAGCCACCAAAGCAGTTACACCACGCGGCCATCGATACCTATGACGATCATCGGATAGCGATGTGCTTCTCGTTGGTCGCATTGAGTGATACGCCCGTCACTATTAATGACCCGGGCTGTACGTCAAAAACCTTCCCTGATTATTTCGAGAAGCTCGCGGCAATCAGCACCACGAAATAACCATGCTGCAACACATTGCTGCTGATATCCACGCAGCAGCAATGATTTCCAGCCGGATTTCTTCTATACTATGCGCCGATTTATCGATGTGCTTGTTGGGCAAACGGTGTGTTTGTCGCGTCACGGTATGGCAGGCGTCAAACCCATTTAACGCCTCAAGCGAAGCGAATCGAGTAAAGTTGACGAACGTGGAGAGATTTATGCCGACACAGGCGCCTGTGATTACAGTAGATGGACCGAGTGGTGCAGGAAAAGGAACCTTATGTATGCGGTTGGCGGAGACACTAGGCTGGCATTTGCTAGACTCTGGTGCCATCTACCGTGTTTTGGCATTAGCGGCGATTCATCATGACGTGGATACCTCATCGGAAGACGCGTTGGTACCGCTGGCTGCGAACCTAGACGTTCAATTTATCGCCGAAGGTGATCTGGTGAAGGTGATTCTCGAAGGGGAAGACGTATCGGGCACCTTACGCACAGAGCAGGTGGGTAATCAAGCGTCGAAAGTCGCTGCACTCCCGCGTGTTCGCGAGGCATTGTTGCGTCGTCAACGTGCGTTTGTCGGCGAGCCAGGTTTGATTGCTGATGGCCGTGATATGGGTACCGTGGTGTTCCCGCAAGCGGAGGCGAAAATCTTCCTTGATGCTAGCGCAGAAGAACGCGCACGCCGGCGCCAGCATCAGTTGCAAGGCAAGGGGGTTAATGTTACCTTTGACCGCCTTTTAAGCGAAATTCAAGAGCGTGATGATCGTGACCGCAATCGAGCGGTGGCACCATTGCGCCCCGCGTCAGATGCATTAGTGCTAGACTCAACGTCGTTATCAATCGATGAAGTGATTGCACAAGCACTGGCGTTTATTGAAAGCAAATTATCGGCTGCATAAGCAGTCTATAACCGTTAGCTGCAAGGATGATAGCTAACATATTTAACAACCCCATGCGGTAGGATACCCGTGGACGTTTATCAAATTGAAGATTTAAATATAATGACTGAATCTTTTGCTCAACTCTTTGAAGAGTCTCTAAAAGAAATCGAAACTCGCCCAGGTTCTATTGTTAAGGGTACTGTTGTTGCTATCGAGAACGGTTTCGTTCTGGTTGACGCAGGCCTGAAATCTGAATCGTCTATTCCAGCTGACCAATTCAAGAACGCTGCTGGCGAACTTGAAATTGAAATCGGCGGTGAAGTCGATGTAGCCCTGGACGCAGTGGAAGATGGTTTCGGTGAAACTCAGCTTTCTCGTGAGAAAGCGAAGCGTCACGAAGCTTGGATCCAGCTAGAGAAAGCGTACGAAGAAGCTGAAACCGTTAACGGTGTTATTAACGGTAAAGTGAAAGGTGGTTTCACCGTAGAACTGAACGGCATCCGTGCGTTCCTACCGGGTTCACTGGTTGACGTTCGTCCAGTACGTGATACTTCTCACCTGGAAGGCAAAGAGCTCGAGTTCAAAGTAATCAAGCTTGACCAGAAGCGCAACAACGTTGTGGTTTCTCGTCGTGCGGTTATCGAGTCAGAAAACAGCGTTGAGCGTGACGAGCTGCTAGCTTCTCTGCAAGAAGGCATGGAAGTTAAAGGTATCGTTAAGAACCTGACTGACTACGGTGCGTTCGTTGATCTTGGCGGCGTTGACGGCCTGCTTCACATCACTGACATGGCGTGGAAGCGCGTTAAGCACCCATCAGAAATCGTTAATGTTGGTGACGAAATCAACGTTAAGGTTCTGAAGTTTGACCGTGAGCGTACTCGCGTATCACTCGGCCTGAAACAACTGGGTGAAGATCCATGGGTAGCTATTGCTAACCGTTACCCAGAAGGTCACAAGCTGACTGGCCGTGTAACCAACCTGACTGACTACGGCTGCTTCGTTGAAATCGAAGAAGGCGTTGAAGGTCTGGTACACGTGTCTGAAATGGACTGGACCAACAAGAACATCCACCCATCTAAAGTGGTTAACGTGGGTGACGAAGTTGAAGTCATGGTTCTGGACATCGACGAAGAGCGTCGTCGCATCAGCCTTGGTCTGAAACAGTGTAAAGCCAACCCATGGCAGCAATTCGCTGAAACTCAGAACAAAGGCGACCGTGTTACTGGTAAGATCAAGTCAATCACTGACTTCGGTATCTTTATCGGTCTAGACGGCGGCATCGACGGTCTGGTTCACTTGTCTGACATTTCTTGGAACGTGGCTGGCGAAGAAGCCGTTCGCGAATACAAGAAAGGCGACGAGATCTCAGCAGTGGTTCTTCAGGTTGACGCAGAGCGTGAGCGCATCTCACTTGGCATCAAGCAGATGGAAGAAGACCCATTCAACAACTACCTGGCAGCTAACAAGAAAGGTGCTATCGTTAACGGTACGGTAACGGCTGTTGACGCGAAAGGCGCAACGGTTGAGCTAGCCGACGGTGTTGAAGGTTATCTGCGTGCTTCTGAAGCTGCGCGTGACCGTGTTGAAGACGCGACTCAAGTGCTTTCAGTTGGCGACAGTGTTGAAGCGAAGTTCACCGGTGTTGACCGTAAGAACCGCGTGCTAAACCTGTCTGTTCGTCTGAAAGACGAAGCTGATGAGCAAGAAGCGATGGCTAGCCTGAACAAATCTGATGAAGGCGCTATCGGTAATGCTATGGCTGACGCGTTTAAAGCAGCGAAGAGCGAATAATGTATAAGTTGAGGGGGAAATTTTCCCCCTCTGCATTTATACTGTTGAGAAACATACTAAAGCGGGGTGTCTATGACCAAATCTGAGTTAATTGAAAGGCTCTGTAGTCAGCAAGCCCATCTGTCTGCTAAGCAGGTAGAGGATGCTATCAAGGAAATCCTTGAGCATATGGCGACCACACTTGAAAGCGGTGATCGGATCGAAATCCGTGGTTTTGGTAGTTTCTCACTACATTATCGCGCGCCTCGCGTGGGGCGTAACCCGAAAACAGGGGAAAAAGTTGAGCTTGACGGTAAATACGTCCCTCACTTCAAACCTGGTAAGGAACTTCGTGATCGCGTTAACATCTATGGTTAAGCGATAGACGCTGAAAAAAACGGCATGCTGTAGGTATGCCGTTTTTTTATGTCTATCGATCATAGCTTGCGTGGCGAATTTCCTGCATAATCATACCTTCTGTGTAAGATCTTGTACCCACAACTAAACCTTGTCGCTTGCCATCATGCGAGTGGATAGCACGGGCCAAGGGTGCATTAGTAACGTTTTGTTGTATCAAGCAAACGTTCACAGTGACAAGTGCCTCGCATCTTGTCGTTCTGCCATAATTGAAGAGGCACTAGGCCTTTCGCAATGAGGGAATACTTGTGAAAATACTCGGCATTCTGTTTCTGGTGTTATGTTTTCTGATCACCTTGGCGCTGGGAGCGCAAAACCAAGATGTGGTCAACTTTAACTACTTAATCGCCCAAGGTGAGTTTCGTCTCTCTGTTATCTTGGGTATTGTCTTTGTCATTGGCTTTGGCATCGGCTGGTTAGTCTGCGGTGCGTTATACCTAAAAGCGAGAGTGACCGCTCGAGGGCTGCGTAAACAGGTGGAAAAGCAACGCAAAGAACTTGATAAATTGCGTACGGACCCGCTAAAGGAACAATAATTCATGCTAGAGCTGTTGTTTCTGTTGCTCCCTATTGCCGCCGGTTATGGCTGGTACATGGGTAACAGGAATGCTCGTCATCGACGGCAAGAACAGTCACATCACTTGTCTCGCCAGTATGTGGCGGGGCTGAATCTGCTGCTGTCTGAACAGTCTGATAAAGCGGTTGATCTGTTTATTGAGCTTTTACAGGTCGACAACGAGACCATTGACACTCACCTTGCCCTAGGCAACCTGTTTCGCTCTCGGGGCGAAGTCGATCGCGCCATTCGCATCCACCAAAACCTGATTGCTCGCCCTAATCTGACGCTTGATCAACGTAACCTTGCCATGCAACAACTGGCCAAAGATTACATGGTCGCCGGGTTTTTTGATCGCGCAGAGAAGATATTTTCTGAGCTAGTGGATGAGCCAGATTATCAAGAATTTGCCCTTCAGCAGTTGTTAGCCATCTTTCAGCAAACCCGAGAGTGGGAAAACGCGATTGATACCGCGAGCAAACTGGTCAAAATGGGCAAACAAAAATTACGTAAAGACATCGCTCATTTTCACTGCGAACTGGCGATGCAACAGCTCGCCGATGGCGACGAACATAAAGCACGGCAATGGCTACGTCGCGCCTTGTCGTATGATAAAAGTTGCGTGCGCGCCAGCTTGAAGCTGGCCAAGCTTGATATTGAGCACCAAGATTATAAAGGCGCCATCAAGCAGCTAGAGAACATCCTTGAGCAGGATGCGGATTTTGTCAGTGAGGCGTTACCACTGTTGGCGGAGAGCTATCGCGCGTTAGGACGTGAAATGCACCTGGTTCGGTTTTTAAAAGAATGCATTGAAAAGAATGCTGGGGTGAGCGCGGAGTTGATGCTATCAGAAGTGATCGGTAACAACGAAAATATCGCGATGGCGCAAAGCTTTCTCACCCGCCAGCTTACTCGCAATCCGACCATGCGCGGCTTTCACAAGTTAATGGAATACCATGTTGAGCAAGCGGAAGAGGGACGCGCAAAAACCAGTCTGAACACGCTAAAAGACTTGGTGGCGGAACAGATGAAAGTGAAGCCGCATTATCGTTGTCGAAAATGTGGTTTCTCGACCCACTCGCTCTACTGGCAATGTCCTTCTTGCAAAAGCTGGGGGGCAATCAAGCCAATTCGAGGGCTTGATGGTGAATAATGGCGATGCGCAAGCATCGCCGTTTTTTTATCTATCGTGGCGGTATACCTGCTGAGATGAATCGTAAACAAGGAACTAGGAGACAACATGCACGACCCAAAAGTCATTGTGGCACTTGATTATGCGAATATGAACCACGCCTTGGCCTTTGCCGAGAAGATAGAACCAGGTTCATGTCGCTTAAAAGTGGGCAAGGAAATGTTCACCTTATTTGGGCCGGCATTGATTAAGCAGCTGCATGCGGGTGGGCACGAGGTTTTTCTCGACCTTAAATTTCACGATATCCCGAACACGTGTGCACGAGCGGTCGCGGCAGCGGCAGAGCTGGGTGTTTGGATGGTCAACGTCCACGCCGCTGGCGGGGAACGCATGATGGTTGCTGCACGTGAAGCCTTAGTGCCTTATGGGGGCAACCGCCCTTGGCTGATTGGTGTGACCGTGTTAACCAGCATGACGGCGGTGGATTTGGCAGACAGTGGTATTCAGATATCGCCACAGGCGCAAGTGCAGCGCCTTGCGGGTCTGACGCAGCAGGCAGGCCTTGATGGTGTTGTTTGCTCCGCGCAGGAAGCGAGCCTGCTTAAGGCACAGTGTGGGGACGCCTTTAAATTAGTCACGCCAGGTATACGCCCAGCCGGGAGCGACAAGGGTGACCAACGCCGAGTGATGACGCCCGAGCAAGCGGTACAAGCCGGCTCTGATTATCTCGTCATAGGTCGCCCTGTCACGCAAGCGGCGGACCCCGCTGCTGTGCTTGCGTCAATTAACCAATCGTTGAATGACCAAAGTGCCGAGTAACTCGGGTTGCGAGTAACTTAAGCGCCTAACACTAGCGTTTACTAGCAATCGCGTTTACTAGCAATTGTGGTTGCCAATAATCGCCGTTGCTAATGACTGAGCTCGCCAATGTTTCAAGCTAAGCGCTTGACGAGGTAGAGAGCGGCAGGGGACGCGTTAACAGAGCGGCCATGGATCGCGCCGCTCGTGTTCGCCATTATGGGCGGGCGCTGACTGATTTGCGCGACCGCCTATCCAGTACCGGTGCGGTAAAATGACTGTCAATCAGCCTTTGTGTCAAGCTGTGTTGCGGGTTGGCAAAAATGTCAGCGGTATTACCCGATTCCACCACGTCGCCCTTTTGCATCACCATCAGCTTGTCGGTGACATGTTTGATCACCCCCATATGCTGCGACACATACACGTAAGACAAGCCCATCTCATCTTGAAGCTCAAGCAGTAAGTTAATGATTTGCGAGCGCATGGACATGTCGAGACCATTTAACGCCTCGTCGGCGACAATGACACTCGGTTGCAAAATTAAGGCTCTGGCGAGTGATACCCGCTGTTTTTGGCCGGTTGCCAGCATCTGCGGATAAAAGTAAGCATGCTCCGGCAGCAAGCCGACCCGCAAGAGGGTGTTCTTAATGCGCTTACCTCGCTCTTGCGGGGTCATATTGGTGTTTCGCCGCAAGGGGCCTTCTAAGATTTGGCCGATTTGGTTGCGTGGGTTGAGCGACGTGTTCGGGTCTTGGAAGATCATCCGAATCAATTTGCAGCGGGTTTGGTAATCTTTGTAACGCAGCGTCTCACCATTGACCCGGATTTCGCCTGCCGTTGGCTCGATAACGCCAGCAATCATGCGTGCTAGGGTTGATTTTCCTGAGCCATTCTCGCCCACAAAGGCAATGGTTTCCCCGACATCCAAAGAAAAAGAGACCGGCTTCACCGCGTGGGTGACACGCTTTCTCAACCACCCTGTGCGGTGGTGATAATCTTTGGTGAGCCCATCAATTTCAAGAAGAGCGGCCATGCTTGTTCTCCATGTTGAGCGGGAAATGACAGGCAAATTTATGGTTTTTCACTTTTTGCGTATGGGGCGTTTCGACACATTTACGCTGTGCGTATGGGCAACGCGGCCCCAGTCGACAACCGATGGGCAGATGCTGCAGTGGTGGTATTGAGCCAGGCAAGGTTTCGAGCTTGCTCTTGTGGGGAATGTCGCGGCTAAAATCAGGCATCGTCCGTAATAAAGCATCCGTATAAGGATGGTGCGGCGTGGTTAAAATTTGCTCGCGGTTACCGGACTCTACCGACTGGCCACAATACATCACGGTGATCCTATCAGCCCAACGCGTCACCAAGGTGAGATCATGACTAATCAGCAAGATTGTCGTGTTAGATAACTGATTGGTGCGACTCAGTAAACGGAATATCTGCGCCTGGGTAATGGGATCCAAATCGTTGGTCGGCTCATCTGCAATCAATAGGCGAGGGCGGTTAGCAATCGCCATCGCAATCATCACCTTTTGACACTCGCCATCGGTAAGCTCATACGGATAGCTTTCCATCACCCGCTTGTGATCCTTGATGCCCACTTTATGCAGCAAGGCGATAGAATGCTGCTTGCGCCAGTTTAAGCGTTGCCACCAACTGCCGGAAAATGACGCGGGTGGAATGGCCTCTTCAAGCTGATGACCCACTACTTCGGATGGGTCAAGACACGTGGAAGGCTCTTGGAAGATCATCGCAATGTCTTTGCCGACCACATGGCGACGTTCGCGCGCGGGCAGTTCTAATAGGTCGATATTACCCAAACGTAATCGGTCGGCGGTCACATGCCATTGATCCTTAGTTACGCCGCAAATGGCTTTGGCCACCAAGCTTTTGCCTGAGCCGGATTCCCCCACCAAACCACGAATCTCACCGTCATTGATGGTCAAGCTCATACGGTCGACGGCTTTCACCATACCTTGTGGGGTTTCTATCTCTATGGTCAGGTGTCGAATATCAAGTAACGGCATTATTCAGTTCCTGCATTGATGGCTTGGCTGATCCCCTCACCAACTAGGTTAACAACCAACACACTGAACGCAATCGCCATTCCAGGCAGAGTGACAGTCCAAGGCGCCGTGAAAATCAGCTCGACAGAATCCCCTAACATGGCGCCCCATTCTGGCGCCGGCGGCTGTGCTCCAAGGCCTAGAAAACCGAGTGCCGCCACATCAAGAATCGCCACCGAAATAGCACGGGTAATTTCGGTACTCAGTACCGTGACGATATTGGGTAGAATTGAATGGTAAAGCAGATAAAAATCATTGGCACCGTCCAAGCGCGCGGCAATGATATAGTCTTTCCCTATCTCATCGTGTACGGCCGTATACACCGCGCGGATAATCCGTGGAATGAGTGACAGCCAGATAGCGAGCAATACTTGGGTTTCGCCCACCCCTAAAAAGGCGACCACGATAATGGCCAACAGTAACGAAGGAATAGAGAGAATACTATCTAGGATATGATTCAACACACTCGATTTGAGCCCCTTGGTCATCCCGGCTAGCACGCCAACCGCGACCCCGATAAGTGACGCGGCCAATGCGGTCATCAGTGCATAACCAAAGGTGAGCCGAGAGCCGGCAATCAGGCGCGAGAGCATATCGCGGCTAAGATCATCGGTCCCTAAAAAATACTCAATTTGCCCTGACTGCACCCAAGAGGGCGCCATCAGTAAGTGACCTGTTTGATGCTGCGGGCTCCACGGGGCGAGTAGAGGGGCAAATAAGGTGACAAGGATGAGCCCAACCAGGCACCAAAAGCCAATCACCGCAAGCTTGTTGCGACGAAATGCATTCCAGGTGCGCTCAAATTGGGTAGGGATATGCTGTTCAACGTAAACACTATTTGAGGGCATACCATTTTTTCCTTACCAGCGGATTCATAAAAGCCCCTAATACATCCGAGATGATATTAATCAGTAACACAAACCCACCAATGACCAAAACGCCGCCTTGTACTGACACATAATCTTTAGCGATGAGCGTATCGAGCAGCCAGCGCCCAATCCCAGGCCAGTTGAATACTGACTCAACGATGATGACAAAGGTCACCATGGTGGAAACCAGTAGGCCAAAATTAGGGATGATCGGTGGAATGGCATTTTTCATCCCATGGCGAAGCACGATTTCCGTTTTTGATAGTCCCTTGGTCGCTGCCGCTTTGATGTAGTTCTGGCGCATCACATAAGCCATGGAGTCGCGCACCATCTTGATGATCTCTGTGGTAGGGACCACCGCAAGGGTCAAGGTGGGAAGTGCGAGGTGACGGACAATATCAGAGGCGACCTTGCCTTGTAGCGGTAAGTCTGACAGCCATAAATCCACCAGCGCGAAACCGGAAATATGCGGGATCTCATACAAAAGGTTATAGCGCCCTGATACCGGAAACCACTGCAAGTCGAGTGAGAAAACCATGATAAAGAGGATAGCTAACCAAAATGTAGGGATGGAGAACACCACCAGGGCAAATGACGAAATCACTTTATCTGCTGGCCCTTGGCTACGAATGCCAGCCAGCGTGCCCAAGGGCACGCCCACAATCAAGCTGATAAAGAGCGCGGCAAAGCATAGTTCCAAGGTAGCAGGCGCGACGTGTGCCAGGGTGTCAACAACCGGCGACCCACTGGCGGCCAAGCCAAGGTTTCCATCGAGCAACTGTCGAATGTAGTAAATCCAGCCTATCCAGTAATCAAATTGGTGCCACTGTGAATCGGGCGCCAGCAACATAATGTTGTAGGCGACCAAGGTGAGGATCACTAGCGTGATTAAGAACAGATTGAGGCGTCGTAACGTATAAATCAGCATGAGTTAGTGCTCCCGCGACACATCGGCGAAACTATCCGCGCCAAAGGGCGTCATCGTGAGCCCCGTCAGGCTAGCATCACGCACTTGATGCTGAATACCGTGGGCGAGCGGAATAACGGGCATGCGACGGTCGAGAATCGTCTGAGCGGCCTGATACAACGCCTTGCGCTTGGCTATCTTGTCCGTGGCGATCGCCTGATTCAGTGTTTGGTCAAAAAAGCGGTTACACCAATTAGAAATGTTCCAACCGGTAAACTTCGCGTTGCAGGTGAGCAAGGGACGTAAAAACGTATCGGGATCGCCGTTGTCGGCTACCCATCCGGTTAATACCATATCGTGGCTATCATCACCTTGGCGAATGGACGCGCGATTAACCGTTTTTTCCGGAATAATATTGACGTCGATGCCAATTTCACCCAAGTCCGCTTGGATTAGTTCTGCGGTTTTACGTGGGCTGGGATTAAACGCGGTCGGTTTTAGCGGCACGGTTAAATCGACACTAAAGCCATGGCGATAGCCTGCTTTGGCAAGGAGTGCTGCGGCCAGTTTGGGATCGTGCTGAGTTTTTCGGTTTGGATCGTAAGCCCATGACATAGGCGGAAGCAAGCTGGTGGCGGGCGCGCCCGTGCCATAATAGACCGAACTGAGCAGGGCTCCCCGGTCAATCGCAAGATTAATCGCTTGACGCACTTCCACTTCCGAAAGCGCAGGATGACGGGTGTTGAGGGCGATAAAAGCCACATTCATGCCCGTTTGCGACGACAAACTGAAGCGTTCATCACCGACAACCACGGGAAGCTGACTTGCAACCGGAGAGGCGAGCACATCACACTCGCCCGTCAGCATTTTCGCAAGCGTCCCTGTGCCGCGCGTTGAAACATCAAACACCACCTGCTCCATCGGCGCAGGGCCTTGCCAATACTGCCAATGGCGGCGTAGTCGAATAAACTCTCGCGGTTGATATTCAGCTAGCGCGAACGGGCCGGTACCAACCGGATAGGTATCGAGCTTCTCTGGCGTACCCGCTTCCAGTAATTGGTTAGCATACTCTTTTGAAAGGATCACCGAAAAGTTGGTTGCCAACGTGGAGAGAAAAGAGACATCGGGCCGAGAGAGTGTAAATTGGACGCGGTAGGTATCGAGCGCTTTAACTTGGGTCACCAAGCCGCCAAAGTTCATGCTATCAAACCACGGGTACTGACCACCGGAAATGCGATGAAAAGGATGGCGTGGATTAATAAGGCGACGAAAGGAAAACACGACATCGTCTGCGTTGAGGTAGCGTGAGGGGGTGAATTTGACACTGCGATGAAATGCCACGCCCCGGCGCAGAGAGAAGGTGTAGGTTTTACCGTCATCACTCACCTGCCAGCTTTTCGCCAGCATCGCCTCGGGTTGGTACGTCTCGGGGTTGAGTCGCAGCAGACGGTCATAAAGCTGACTCGACAAGGTATCAGCCGTGAGGCCGCCATCGGTCAACTGAGGGTTGAAGGTGTTAGGCTGGCCAGGGCCGCAAAACACAAAGCCACGATTGTCGGCCGCACGTTGATCGCTGGCAGCGTCACAACCTGCAAGGAGCAGACCACTCACACCCAGGATCAAATACTGGAAAAAAACGCGCATAAACCAAGTAAAATCAGCTATCAAAGTAAACCCCGTAATCTACCACTGAAACGGCTTTACCACCAAGCAAAGTAGGGGCTATCTGATGTTTCTTTGCGTGCGGAGTGTACCTATGCACGTACACGTTGCGTCAGTCGGTTTGCCCCACATGATGTTTTCGCAGCAATCCCCTGAATTGATGGTAGCTCAGGCCGAGTAACTGCGCGGCCTTTCTCTGATGATAGTTGGCTTGTGACAGGGCCGCTGTGACCAAATCGTGTTCTTGCGTGGTTTGCCACTGGCGAAGGTCCAGGGGCAATGACGGCAATGCCTCTCTCTCAATGGGCACAGGTGCCTCGGCATCCGCTGTGCGCCAAGGTGGTGAAAAAGGGTCTAAACATATCGTGTCGATGGGTGTACTAGGATCATTGTGGCGAGAGAGGGCGCGCTCAACCGCATTTTTTAACTCGCGCACATTACCTGGCCAGGTGTGAGCGAGAAGTTGAGATTGAGCCTGTGCCGAAAAGCCAGCAAACAGCGAATAGCCAAGCTCCACGGCCATTTTCATCGCGAAGTGCTCAGCTAACAACAGAATATCTTGCTGACGCTCACGAAGTGGCGGGAGATGAACGACATCGAACGCCAGCCGGTCAAGCAAATCGGGACGAAAAGCGTTTTGTTTGGCAAGGGCGGGTAAATCTTCATTCGTGGCACAGACAAGACGCACATCGGCACGCAGAGGAGATGTGCCGCCAACACGCTCGTATTCGCCATATTCAATCACGCGTAGCAGCTTTTCCTGCACACCTAATGGCGCGGTCGCTATCTCGTCTAAAAACAAGGTACCGCTTTCTGCTCGCTCAAAGCGCCCCGCATGCCGGCCTTTGGCGCTGGTAAAGGCACCGGCTTCATGCCCGAATAACTCTGAGTCGATCAACCCTTCGCTGAGCGCCGCACAGTTTAAGCTCACTAGTGGTTGTGACCAACGGGCGGAGAGATAATGAAGACGCTGTGCAATCAACTCTTTCCCCGTGCCGCGCTCACCCATAATCAGAACAGGACGGTTAAGCGGTGCCAGTTGGCTGACATGATCCAACACGGCGAGAAAACGGTCCGATTCACCCAGTAAATTGTCTTGTTCACGCATGGCGATTTTTACCAAATAGTGGTTTTCTTCATCATGGCCTTTTTCTCAATTTAACGCAATCTGTTTTAACCTATTGAAAATAAACACCTTAAAAGTTGGCATGGGATTTGAATTCTATTGAGTGTGTCAGAGCCGAGTACCACGGGTTAACGCGCCACTGGCCTTAACTCTAGGGCTCATCAACGAGGAAGCGTATTAAGGAGTCTATGATGGGAATTTTTTCGCGTTTTGCTGATATTGTGAATGCTAACGTCAACGCATTGTTAGACAAGGCAGAAGATCCACAAAAAATGATCCGTTTGATCATTCAAGAAATGGAGGACACCCTCGTTGAGGTGCGTACCTCGTCGGCAAAAGCGCTAGCCGATAAAAAAGAAGTGGCGCGCAAAATTGAAAACATCGAGCGTCAGATCCAAGAGTGGCAGGACAAAGCCTCACTCGCATTGCAAAAAGATCGTGAAGACCTGGCTCGCGCCGCATTGATTGAGAAGCAAAAAGCGCATGATGTTAAAGTCGCGCTGGACGAAGAGCTGACGCTGATTAATGAAAGCGTAGAGAAGCTTGCCGGCGAAATTGCGGCATTAGAAACCAAGTTAAGCGAGACACGCGCGCGTCAGCAGTCATTGACGATTCGTCGTGAAACAGCAGGCAATCGCCGTGATGTGCGCCGTCACCTCGGCAGTGGGCGTGCCGATGAGGCAATGGCGAAATTTGAACAATATGAGCGCCGTATTGACGAACTAGAAGCGGAAGCAGACAGTTATCAAATGGGCAAAGGAAAAGGCCTAGAAGACGAGTTCGCTGACTTACAAGCGCAAGACGAGATTGAAAAAGAGCTGGCGTCTTTGAAAGCTAAAATGAAAGACAATCAATCGTAACGATACCTCAAGGAGCGGACATGTCATCATTATTTCTTGGTTTCCCACTGGCGATTTTCTTGCTGTTTGTCGCCCCATTGTGGTTATTTCTGCATTACCGCAGTAAGCGACAAGTGGCGCAAGGCTTGAGTGGGCAAGATTACGAAACACTGCAACAATTGGCTCAGCGTGCCGAAAAGCTGCAGGCACGGGTGGATAACCTAGAGCGTCTACTGGATGCAGAAGCCCCTCACTGGAGGCAACGCGCATGAGTAATACCTTGTACAGAGATCCAGAAAATGGCCGCATCGCAGGGGTGTGCGCCGGGCTTGCCAATCACTTTGGCATGGAAACCTGGTTAGTGCGCATCCTGACTGTCTCGGCATTTTTACTCGGTTTTGGGTTCTTTGTGGTGGTCGCTTATATCGCGGCGGTACTGATCCTGGATAAAAAGCCGTCAGAGGTGAGTCAAGAGCCGAGTGCCGCGCCGCAAGACCATCAAGTGAAGCAAAAACCTTGGCAATCAGGGAAGTCTGCCAGCCAATTGATCGCGGATCTCGACCGCGAGTTTAGCCACATGGAAGACAAGGTGACGCACATGGAGGCGTATGTAACCTCATCGACCTTTAACGTCGACCAAGCCTTCAAAAAACTCTAACCTCGCTGCCCTGTTTGGGCAGCTTGGCCAACTAGGAGCCATATCAACCTATGCCATCAGTGAAAAGGCGCGTGAAGCAGTGGGTGAGCCGTGGGGCTGACCGTCATGTTCGCCTCGCGGTGACCGGTCTTTCTCGCGCGGGTAAAACCGCCTTTATTACCTCTCTTATCAATCAATTGACGCATTTGGGCACAGAGCCCAACTTACCGCTGATGTCACTGGTGCAACAGGGGCGTGGGCTGGGCGCACGTCGTGAACCCCACCCGCATATGCACCTGCCAGCCTTTGACTACGACAGTGCCATGCAAGCGCTTCATCAAACTCCGCCAGTATGGCCGTCGCCGACACGTGATGTCAGTGAAGTGCGCCTTGCGGTGCGCTATCGACCGCAGTCGGCTGCCCTGAGAGCGATCAACGAAATGGCCACACTATACGTGGATATTGTCGATTATCCCGGGGAGTGGCTGCTCGATTTACCCTTGTTAAGCCAAACCTACTCGCACTGGTCGGCCAAACAAGCTGGGCTACTCACCGGCCGTCGGGGCGAGCTGGCCTCCACTTGGACAACTAAGGCAGCGGCTCTTGACCCGTTTGCCCCTGCTGATGAAAAAAAGCTGGCGGAAATTGCTGAAGACTACACGGCGTTTTTACACCAATGCAAAGCACATGATGGCTTGCACTGGGTACAGCCTGGTCGATTTGTGCTGCCAGGTGAATTAGCGGGCGCGCCCGTGGTGCAATTCTTCCCTTGGGTTGGTAGCCAAAATGAACACGACCTAGCCAAAGCCGGGAAAGACTCGAATTACGGGGTGCTAAAAGCGCGCTACGACTATTATTGCGAGCACGTGGTCGCCAAGTTCTACCGCGAGCATTTTGCCAAAATAGACCGGCAAGTGATCCTGGTGGATACGTTGCAGCCCCTGAATGCAGGGCCGGCGGCATTTCACGATATGCGTCTTGCCGTTGAGCAGCTGATGCAAAGTTTTAAATATGGCAAGTCAGGGCTGATGAAACGGCTGTTTTCACCACGGATTGACAAGGTATTGTTTGCGGCCACTAAAGCCGATCATGTGACGCCCGATCAACACCCAAATATGGTGAGCTTATTACAACAAATCGTTCATCAGGCGTGGCAGCAAGCTGCGTTTGAGGGCATTGATATGCGTTGTCAAAGTTTGGCCGCGATTGAAGCCACCACACCAGGCTATGTCACGGTAAAAGGCGATAGCCAGAGTGCGCTAAAAGGTGTGCTTGCAGACAACTCGCCAGTCACCCTGTATCCCGGCGATGTGCCAGCGCAGCTACCTGATGAAACATTCTGGCAAACGCAAGGATTTGACTTTCCCTCTTTCCGTCCTCAGCAAGCGCCACTGGATGCGCCGTTACCGCACATTCGTATGGATAAGGCACTGGATTACTTGCTGGGTGATAAATTTCGATAAGCGAGGGCGCTATGACGCACTACAAGCCAAAACAAACCTTTGCACAAAATGTGGACGTAGAACGTGACACGGAAAGCGAATTACAACAAGGAACCCAATTCGAATCGGAAACCGATTTTACCCCTGTCTCGAGTGAAGAGTGGGATGCGGATCTTGATGCGACCTTAAGGCCTTCGCCACGTAAACGTCGCCCCGTGTGGCCATTTTTGCTATTGGTGACTGTGCTGCTCGCCGTGTGGCAATCGGCGGACAGCGTCTATCAAAGCTGGCTCGAACGAGATTGGTTGAGTCTGGGTTGGCAGGGTCTGCTCGTCGCGGTTGCCACAACCGGACTGGTGATGCTGGGCAAAGAATGGCGGGCGATGCGTCGTTTGGTTCAGCGTGAAGCCGTGCGGGAGCAAGCGAAACAGCTGCTAAGCAGTGATGCGGTCGGGCAAGGAGAGCGGTTTTGTCAGCAATTGGCTGAGCAAACCGGGCAGGCCCAAACGGCAGCCTTTGCCAACTGGCAGCAGCAACTGGCGGCCACACATAACGACAGTGAAATTCTGAGTCTCTATGAGCAGCAAGTACTGAGTGCGCAAGATAAAGCGGCGCGTGACCTGGTAACCAAGCACGCGCAAGAGGCGGCACTCATGGTGGCGGTGAGCCCGTTGGCGGCGGCAGACATGTTGTTGGTTGCCTGGCGTAACTTTCATTTGATGACGCGTATCGCGCAGATCTACGGGATCCAACTGGGCGTTAAAGCACGTTTTCGCCTACTGAAAATGGTGCTCACTAACATGGCGCTGGCGGGTGCCAGTGAGGCGATGACTGATGTGGGTTTTGATGTGTTGTCCGTCAATATCGCTGGCCGAGTATCAGGCCGGGTGGCGCAGGGGCTCGGCATTGGCCTGCTCACCGCGCGGTTGGGGCTTAAAACCATGACACTCATGCGGCCACTGCCTTGGCATGGTCAAGCCGCGCCTAGCCTGTCACAACTTCGCCGTGAGTTGGTCAAGCGGCTGGTGGGGAAGCGTCAACAAGACGCGTCATAGTCCACGCCGGTAAGGTGGCTGGTAGGTAGACTTACCAGCCACATTGGTATTCATTGAATAATCAGTGAGTTAATTGCGTGTTCTCTGTGCTACAAACGTGACGGCGTAAGGCAAAAATCGCATCAGGGCTTGACTGTTCCCCCCAACCCGCTCAAACTCCGCTTCAGTGTCAACTTATCCTGACAGCTAATGCAGCGCATGCAGCCGCGACGATGAATGCTTCAGTAACCCGTTGAAGCGGGCATAGTTTTAGGGTACTCATCGCAAAAAGGCTTGCTGCCGGTATTGGGTATCACTGTCAAGTTACAGGAATCCATTATGAGACTGAAAGTCTGTTGTGAAGATAGGATCGGGCTTACCCGCGAACTCCTCGATATTCTGGTGCGCCGCGACATCGACCTGCGTGGTATTGAAATTGACCAGGTCGGGATCATATACCTCAACTGTCCGGAAATTGAATTCGACGCCTTTAGCCAGTTGATGTCGGAAATTCGACTCATTTCTGGGGTCACCGACGTACGCAAAGTACAATTCTTACCGGCTGAGCGTGAACATAAAGAGTTGCGAGCGTTAGTTGAAAGCCTGACCGATCCTGTGGTGTCGATTAACCTCGATGGCTACATTGATATGGCCAACAAGGCGGCGCAAGACTTGATTGGCTCGAGTGAACACCAGCTTATCGATGAACATGCAAACAGCGTGTTTCCTGACTTTCAGTTTGCCCATTGGCTGGAAAAAGAAGAAGCCAGCCAAAGCTGTCGTATGGTGGTAATGGCTGGGCTCGACTTCCTCATGGAAGTGATGCCAGTGCACATCAATGACGAAAGTGAGCAGCCTGTATTGGTGAGTGCGGTGGTGCAGCTCAAGCAGGTGGCGATGAATAACACCTCGCAAACTGTGTTCCGTACCCCGAGCGATCACGGGTTTGATCATCTTGTGGGTCAGTCAAACAAGTTTAAGCAGCTTATTAGCCAAGCGAAAAAGCTGGCGATGTTGGATGCACCTCTCTTAGTACAAGGCGAAACGGGCACAGGTAAAGAAATGATAGCGCGTGCCTGCCACCGTCACTCCTTGCGCGCAGACAAACCTTTCCTACTCGTTAACTGCGTCTCTATGCCGGATAACGCCGCTGAAACCGAATTGTTTGGTATGGCGGCCGCCGAAGAAGGCGGTAGCGCCAAAAAAGGCATCTTAGAGCAAGCTGATGGCGGCACGGTATTCTTGTACGAAGTGGGCGAAATGAGCCGCCACCTGCAAGTGAAGCTATTGCGCTTTATGCAAGATGGTACCTTCCGCCGCGTGGGGGAAGAACGCGAGATGCAGGTGGATGTAAGAGTGATCTGTTCAACACAGAAAAACTTGCCTGAGCTGGTGGCGGCCCATCAGTTCCGTGAAGATCTCTTCTATCGTCTCAATGTGTTATCGCTCACTGTCCCACCACTTAGAGAGCGAACGGCCGACGTGATGCCGCTTGCAGAACTGTTCGTCAAACAATTTGCTGCCGATTTAGGGCAATCCAAGCCGCGCATCGATGAGGCGTTGGCGGACTATCTTACCCACTACGCGTGGCCCGGGAATATCCGCCAGTTACGCAATGTGTTGCTTCATGCGATGACCCAAATTGACGCAGAAGTGATGACGATTGATGACGTCCAACTGCCAGAAATTGAAAACACCCAGTTTATGAGTGAAGAATCGATGGATGGCTCGTTAGATGAAATCATGAAGCGTTACGAGTCGGGGATTTTGCATAACCTGTATCGAAGCTACCCTTCAACGCGCAAGCTGGCTAAACGGTTGGATGTCTCGCACACTGCCATTGCCAATAAACTGCGCGACTATGGGATTGGTAAAAAGTAAGCTGATGTCGGAAGCCAGTATGTATCAGACGTCAGTGAGTCACTTCCCGCGTTTGTCCGTTGATGAGCTACGCATAGATGCCATCAGTCACGAGGACGTGACCCGGGTGGTGCAATACTTTCAGCGCAACCGTGATTTTCTCGCCCCTTGGGAGCCTGAGCGTGCGGCTGGCTTTTATACTGAACAGGGATGGAAGCGGCGCGTGCTGCAGCTGATGGAGTTACAAAAGCATCAGCTGGCTTATTATTTTTTGATCGCCAAGCAAGACTCGCCTCACGTGTTAGGGGTGATTTCTTATACCAGTGTGATGCAATACCCGTCTTATTCGTGCACCGTGGGCTACTCGTTAGATGAAGCGGCACAAGGACAAGGGATCATGCGTCGAGCGCTCGCCGCGACCAATCAGTGGCTATTCGATAACGTCCATATCCATCGTGTGTGTGCTTCCTACATGCCGTGTAACCAGCGTAGTGCCAAGGTGCTAGAGGCAGTGGGGTTTGAATATGAAGGCCGAGCGCGTGATTACTTGTTGATTAATGGCCGATGGGAAGATCATATTCTAATGGCGCACATCAATCCGCACTGGCGACCTAAACCGGCCTGACCGGCGACCGTCTCACGGATGCTCCAGCAGTCACCCACAGGTAATAATAAAGGCGACCCGATTAGGTCGCCTTTTGCGTTTCTAGTATGCGCTTTGTCCGCGAGTTATTTACATAGCAGGCGTGAGAGCACGACTATTTCACTGTCAGCACACGCATGGTGTTGGTAGAGCCAATCACTTCCATCTGATCGCCTTGGGTCATGATCACCTGGTCTCCCTCGGCCAAAAAGCCACCTTCTTTTAAGGTTTGCAGGGCGCGCTCCGCCACTTGTAAGCCGGCACCGCTGTCACTGTCAAAATACACCGGCGTCACACCACGATAGAGTGCGGCACGGTTAAGCGTATGTTCATGACGCGATAACGCGAAAATCGGCTTACCGGATGAGATACGTGACATCATCAAGGCTGTACGGCCCGATTCGGTCAGCGACACCATGGCTTTGACCCCTTTCATATGGTTCGCCGCGTACATGGTCGCCATAGAGACTGTTTCTTCTTGGCTATCAAACTGGCGGTCTAGGCGGTGATTCGATACGTTAACCGACGGCATCTTCTCAGCCCCGACACACACTTCAGCCATTGAGCGTACTGTTTCCAGTGGGTACTGACCGGCAGCGGTTTCTGCCGATAGCATCACTGCATCGGTGCCATCGAGCACCGCATTGGCCACATCCATCACTTCCGCGCGAGTAGGCATGGGGGCGGAAATCATTGATTCCATCATCTGGGTGGCAGTGATCACCAAACGGTTCATGCTGCGCGCGCGGCGAATGAGCTGCTTTTGTACCCCAACCAATTCTGGGTCGCCAATTTCCACACCAAGATCACCGCGCGCCACCATCACCACATCAGACGCTTCAATAATGTCGTCGATACTCTCATCACTGACCACGGTTTCGGCACGTTCAACTTTGGCCACCAAACGCGCGTCCAAGCCAGCGTCGCGCGCCAAAGAGCGGGCATAGTGCATATCTTGGCCGTTGCGCGGGAAGGAGATCGCTAAGAAGTCGACGCCAATTTTGGCGGCAGTCAGAATGTCTTGCTTGTCTTTTTCCGTCAGTGCAGGGGCAGACAGGCCTCCGCCTTTTTTGTTGATCCCTTTGTTGTTAGAGAGCTTGCCGCCTACCGTGACTTCGGTATGCACTTTGGCCCCTTCAACCGCCAGTACCTTGAGCTGTACGCGGCCATCATCGAGCAGCAGAATATCGCCATTGGTGACGTCCTGAGGCAGGGCTTTATAATCAAGGCCGACCGCGTCTTGGTCGCCCATGCCAGGCGATAGCTCGCCATCTAACGTGAACTTATCGCCAACGGAGAGAGTGATGGCACCGTCTTTAAAGGTCGAAACACGGATTTTAGGACCTTGCAAATCACCCAAAATACCCACGTGGCGGCCAAGTCGCGCCGCAATCGCGCGCACTTGATCGGCGCGTTTAATATGGTCTTCCGCACTGCCGTGAGAGAAGTTGAGGCGAACGACGTTAGCACCGGCGACAATAATTGACTCCAACACACTGTCTTTGTCGGTGGCAGGGCCTAATGTGGTAACAATCTTCGTTCTTCTCAGTTTTGCAGACATGATTAACTCCTATATACAGGGTGATGTTTTAAGGGATAGTGCAGAAAGGGCAACATCACCGCCAAGTCTGGATTCGACGACATGCTGACATCAGTGTAGCGCATCAAAAACGTCGAAAAGATGACACAAAAAAGGAGTGCCAACGCACTCCTTTTAGTTAGGTCAGGGATTCTTTATGAAAGCGTGAATCGCGAATGGCTTCTTTGACACGCTTCAAGTTATCTCTAAATCCTGGGCCACGGCGAAGCGTGAAGCCTGTTGCTAGCACGTCGATAACCGTCATTTGCACGACCCGGCTTGCCATCGGCATGTATTCGTCTGTGTCTTCCGGCACATCGAGCTGGATGGTGTGGGAACACACTTTATCTAGCGGCGAGTCGCGCTGCGTGATGCCGATTACAGTGGCACCGTTTTCACGGGCTAAATTAGCCACATCAACCAAGCTTTTGGTACGCCCTGTGTGTGAAATCATTACCACCACATCGCCATCATTACAGTTAATACAGCTCATTCGTTGCATCACGATGTCGTTAAAGCACACCACCGGAATGTTAAAACGGAAGAACTTGTTTTGCGCGTCATGCGCGACCGATGCGGATGCGCCCAACCCGAAAAAGGCGATTTTTTTCGCCTGGGTTAGCATGTCGACCGCGCGGTTAATTTGGTGCGTGTCGATGCTGTTTTTCGCTACATCCAAACAGGCCATGGTTGACTCAAAAATCTTCGCCGTGTAAGCATCCGCACCATCGTTCTCTTCAACGTTGCGGTTCACATACGGGGTGCCGTTGGCCAAGCTTTGTGCCAAGTGAAGTTTAAAGTCCGGGAAGCCTTTGGTGTCCAGGCGACGACAAAAACGGTTAACCGTTGGCTCGCTCACATCAGCCATCTTTGCCAAAGTCGCAATACTCGAGTGAATAGCGGTTTGAGGGGAGGCGACAATGATTTCAGCAACTTTTCTTTCAGATTTGCTGAAGTTTTCAAGATTTTTTTGTATTTTTTCCAGAGTATTCATCTGAGTTACCGCTTACGTTCAAGACCAAAGTTAAAAACTGTCGCTCGATGAGAGCGAGCATCAATGAAGTGTTAAGTGCGTCATTCACCACGGCTTTTGACTGCCGTTTAGTAACAGATAGTCTATCCTCTCGCGGATTGTAATGACATTATTATGACTATCTGAGCATAAAAACTTTGTCACCATTCACGCTTTTAGTTATTTCCTTACATGATTAAGGAATATATTTACAGCGCGAAATAAATAAATGGTCAAAAATTAGCCGAAATGGGTGGTGTTAACCATTACATTGAAAAATAATTACGTAAACCTAGGTAATCATAAGGAGCGCGTGTGTCAGGATTGAAAGTTGGAATTTGTGGATGTGGTTGGTTGGGCCAACCGCTGGCGTCACACCTACTTGGCGCTGGACACCACGTGGTGGGGACCAAACGTGAGCTAGCCTCGGCGCAAGCATTGAGCGAGACGCTGGCGACCACCGTGGTGCCGTTTGATGTGATGGCGCCGGATTATCAATCAGCGGCGGCATTGCTCGAGACTGACATCGTGGTGATCAATATCGCGGCGGGGCGTCGTCACGCCGACTTTGATGCATACCGCGATGCCATGTGCGCGTTTATCGACCGCCTGGCCCAAGCAGGCGTTGAGCATGTGCTCTTTATCAGCACCACTTCTGTATACGGGGAGCTTAAAGGGCAGGTGACCGAGCACACCGCGACCGCCGCCACCACGGCGTCGGGCAAAGCACACGAACATATCGAAGCGCATCTGCGCGAAACGTATGGAGAGAAAGGAACAATCATGCGGCTCGCGGGGTTGATTGGCGGTGCGCGTCATCCTTCAACTATGCTCGCGGGTCGACAAGGCTTATCAGGCGGCAATGAGCCGGTAAACTTGATCCACCGCAGTGATGTGATGGCGGCGATCAGTGCGATTATCCATCAGCGTCAATGGGGTCACACCTTTCATCTGTGCGCGGAACTGCACCCAGCGAAAAGTGTGTACTACGGCTGGGCAGCGCGTGAAATGGGTTTGACACCGCCTGAGTATCAGCCAAGTGCAGGCGATGGTAAATGGATTGATGCCTCGCAGACGCTATCGCAACTGGGACTTAACTTACGTTATGCCTCACCGTATCAAATGATCGCAGATGGTCAGGTGACTTCGGACGACCCAGCCCCAAAATAAAAAAAGCCCACACAAGGTGGGCAAAAATAAAGGTAGAGACAAACAAACTCTAAAGTAAGTAGAAAAAGCAGCAGCAGGTCGGAAAGAAAGATGAATCATGCTCCCTCACGTTCTGAGGGGGATAAGGCATTTCTTACCGATGCACCCATTAGGACTGGGCGAATTTAAAGAAGTTCCTACAAATTAAAAAAAGTCGTGATATTTAATCAATAGGCGATGTAGATGTGACGCTTGTCTCATAAATGGCGGCAATTAATGCCGCCATCTCACGCTATTGCAACACAGCTATTGCAATAGAGTGAGATGGCCTAGCGTGTCACCGACGTCGGGCTAGGCGGCCCATTGCCGTTGCTTGAGCCATTGGAACAATCCACCCAACGCCACCAAGCAAAGCCCAAGGCCAATAAAGGACAATGCTCGCATCAGCCCCTCTAAACTTGCCATATCAACCAGGAACACTTTTAGGATTACTAGCGCCAACACCGCCATTGCGCCTTGCTGCACCCGTACCGATTGCTGCCAGTAGCCACCAAGCAAGCTCAAACTCCCTATTGCCAACCATACCAATGAGTAGGTATACAGCTCTGCATGTGAGGTCAATTGCGACAGGGCAATGGTATCGCCTTGCCAAGTCTGACGGATCAAACCGTTAACCAGCAAAAAACCAAACACCGCGGCACAGGTGCTGGCCGCTGTTTGCACTCGGGCTTTTGGCAAGGGTAGCGATGGATATCCCCATTTCGCTAACCACACACACGCGAGCAAAGGAACGCCCCACCAAGGCCAGAGTAAACTGGCAAGTGGCGAGTCACCAATCGAGACCCTCTCAACGTATGGGTTATGCTCGAAAAAGAGAATAAATTGGGTGAGTGCACTTAAGACTAAGAGGGCGATGCCGCCGATACGGTACAAAAACGCGAATGTCTGCGCGGCGCGAGCACGATAAAGATACACACACGCCAATAATAACCAGTTCATGCTCATGACCACCGCGCCAGAAACCGAGTGCATCACGCTGGTCAGCCCTTGAAGATCACATAGCCACAGTGTTGCACTTGTGAGCCACAGCGCGGCGAGTTGCAGTTGTGCGCCAGTGAGCCAAGCGGGCAGTGTGTGGTTTTGGACCCAGCGCTGACCAACATAAATCAACAGCCCAAGCGACGGATAAAGCCATAATGTGTCTGGCAGTGATGCCATATGATGGGTGGAGAGCAATAACAAGGTCGCGCGCGCGAGCACCACGCTGAGCAGTGCTTGGATCACCCAATTGGCGAGCGCTATCCGGTATTGATGGGTGAGCCAAAGCATCACCACTGCTTGCGCGGTCAAGGCGAAGGTCAGAGCGTAATCGCTCAGCAGCAACGTTAACGCGAGCGCCAGGTGGGCATTGACGCCACACCACAGGCTCAATCGAGCCAGAACATGGGCCTGATCGGTACCTTTAAAATGACGAGTAAAGGCCGCTAACACCGCGCCGCCACCGGCGAGGCAAGCCGCCCATAACGGTGCGCTAGACGCGTACGCAAGCGTTCCCCCCCAAAACGCGCCTGTCACCTTCGCATTAAGGCTCACCATGAAGGGCGTGGCCAGGCACGCTAGCCAGATAAAATGGATACGTTGCGGTGACCGTTTACCTAGGGCTAAGCCATAGAGCAGGGTAATGACACCCATCCCCAAGCCAACCTGCTGGGCAAGTGGGTCGCGGGCAAGATCACCGAACCATAACCAGAGGGCGACCCAAGCTAAGCCCAGCACCGGCCACGCATCCCAGCGTGCGGAGAAAAGCGGCGCGAGATAAAGCCATGCCACCAACGCGGCCATCAATGGCATCCCGACCGTAAACGGTAAAGAAAACGCTGCAGTAGAGGCAATAAACATTATTGCCAGCATCAGCCAAGTATCGAGTGCGTGATGGTGCCAAGCTCGAATATCGACAAGGGTGCGCCAAGACAGTGGCGCGTCAGATGTTGGTTTGAGTAACCACCCCAACGTTGGCACCGCGACTAATAGGTACACAGAGCCGAGGGCAAACCCGGTAACGATAAGCAATGGCACCGAAAAATGCGCAAAAGCAAACAGCCAAGCAAGGTGCATCCCCCACAAGCTATACCATAGCCATCGGCGCTCGACGCGCTGAGCCACATAGGTGATGGCGGCGGCGACGAGCAAGAAATAACTGGCGAGCAACCCGTAGCTGGGGGTGGCACTGGTAGAGAACAATGGCGCGCCATACGCCCCGATGAGCCCGACCACGGTCAGTAACGGACCAAATCTAAGCCCGTAGAAGGTGGCAGCGAGCGAAATCAGCGCCAGCATCACGACGGCGACTGGCTCGGAAATAAACTGATAGGGCGTCGCCGCCATCAAGGTCAGGCCAAACAAGCTGATAAAGCCCGCGCTCGCAATCGCAGCCGGCACATAGCTCGGCCAATCAATTTGCGTATACCGGCGCAACTTATCGTGCAGCCATTCACTGCCAACAATCAAGCCGACGCCAAACAGCGCTCCCAAGCCAAGACGGGCTAACGGAGGGAAATAACCTTCACTGATCAGGTAGGAAATTAAGAAAAGTCCGCCGAGGGTAAAAATACCGGCGCCACTCCAAACCAGCCACTGTTGTTTCGCGCGCTCAAGCCAAGCGAGACGATGACGGTTATCGCCTGATGGTTGCGCGTCAGAGGCGGTATGGGCGGTGTTGGTTGCGACCGGCTCTGCAACACTGGGCTCAGTGTTAGATGGTGCATGCCGGGTCGATGTGGTGAGGGTTTCCTGCGTTAATGGGTGGCTATCACGCGATACCATAGCCGCGTCTGTATCGCGGCCAGCTTCAACCGGCTCTGTGTGAGCCTCAGCCGTGAGGTTGGCTTGAGTGGACGTCGGCACCGCGTCAGCGTCCGCTTTCGATTGCAACTGGGAAAGGGTATGGCGCACTTCCGAGAGCTCTCGATTGAGTGCGTTGACTTTGAATAGGGCCGAGAGGCCACAAATACCACCAATAAGCATCACCAAACTGGCGACAAACACTAAGAGGAGTAAGGATTCCATATCGCGTTAACCAAGCCCGCTGTCACTAAATGCGTGCACACTGTACAGCGAGGCCGAATGAATTGGCGTAATCGCGACAAGAAAAGTCAAAACTTGGGAGCAAGTGCATAAAAAAGCCCACAAGCAAACGGCGAGTGGGCATAGAAGAAAAGTCTTCTAGAAAAAGCAGTGGCACAAGGTGTGACTACCAGAAATGCGAATGGGTTCCCACTTTTGTTCAAAAAAAGCACAGCCATGGCTGAGAGCGTGGCAGAGCTGGCTGCTTAACCATTTTTATTCAACGCGTTACATAGTCAGCCAAGCGCGCAAAACGTCATCACGATTTACCAAACAATATACGGTCATACAGCAAACGCGGGTGTAAACCCACCTGGTCGCTGTCTCGTCGAAATCACTCAATAATGTGATGTTACTCATGCGATGCGTGCGTGTTTCAGGCTTGTTAAAATCCATGTCTGGGTATAAAGTTAAACAAGCGTTTAATACAGGTGAATGAACAATGGCAGGACGAGGCGACACCAAAGCAAAAATTCTGGATGCCGCGGAGCAGCTCTTCGCCGAGCACGGGTTTAAAGAAACGTCGTTACGCACGATTACCAGCAAGGCTGGCGTTAACCTTGCCTCAGTGAACTATCACTTTGGCGACAAAAAATCACTGGTGCGTGCCGTGCTCGGACGCTACCTCGAAGCGTTTATGCCAGCGCTCGGTGAGCAGCTGCAAGCGCTCTTAGTGCGACCAGATTGCACGATGGAACAAGTGTTCTCATGCGCAAAACAGCCAGTGCTTGCGCTTGATGCGTATCGGCCACATGGTGCAGCCACCTTTATGCAACTGATTGGCCGCGGTTATACCGATGTACAAGGCCATTTACGTTGGTTTATCACCACCCGTTACGAACACGTGCTGTCGCTGTTTAACCAAGCGGTACGCAAAGCCAACCCCGCACTGACGTCAGAGGCGGTGTTTTGGCATTTGCACTTCACCCTTGGAGCGGCCATTTTCACCATGGCGTCCAGCGAAGCGTTGCGTGATATTGCCGAAAATGATTTTGGTCGCACCCTTGATACTGAAGCGATCGTTGACCGCTTAATTCCGTATCTAGCAGCAGGGATGAACGCCAAACCCGCGGCAATGGCACAACAGGGGCAAGTGCTCGCCTTCGCGACGGAGTCACAAGCGGAGTAGGGCAATCAAAACACATCAAGCGAGGATGCGATGCGTCCCGCTTATTTGAACCACTCAGCGCAGCGACAGGTGTATCACGGTGCGTGAAGTGCAATGTAAAAACCCGTTCTGGTCGCACAATAACAGTAAAAAGAGTGCAACCATGATCAACAAAAGGACCTGAATCATGAGCTCTCAAACTTCATTACGTCGTTCACTGGTGAGTGATAAAGCGTTTACTTTCTTCAAAAAAGTGCTGCCACCGTTATCCGCCACTGAGCGTGAAGCGATGGAAGCCGGCAGTGTGTGGTGGGACGGTGAACTGTTTTCCGGATCGCCGAACTGGAAAACCTTGCACCAATATGGCAAGCCGGCGTTAAGCGCGGAAGAGCAATCGTTTATCGATAATCAGCTAGAAACCCTCCTGGCGATGTTGGATGATTTTAAAATTGTCCAAGAGCAAAAAGATCTGCCGGAAGAAGTCTGGGATTATCTGAAAAAAGAGCGCTTTTTCTCGCTGATCATTCCCAAAGAATACGGTGGCCTCGCGTTCTCGGCGCTTGCCAACTCTACCATCGTATCGCGCATTGCCACCCGTAGCTTAAGCGCAGCGGTGACCGTGATGGTGCCTAACTCACTGGGGCCGGGTGAACTATTGACCCATTATGGTACCCAAGACCAGCGCGACTACTGGCTGCCACGCTTGGCCGATGGCCGTGAAGTGCCGTGCTTTGGCCTAACTGGCCCAGAAGCAGGCTCCGATGCTGGGAGTATTCCAGACCGTGGCGTGGTGTGCATGGGTGAACACAATGGTGAACAAGTGCTGGGGATCCGCTTAAGCTGGAACAAACGCTACATTACTTTGGCCCCCGTGGCGACCGTGGTGGGCTTGGCGTTTAAACTGGGCGATCCAGACGGCCTGCTGGGGGACAAAAAAGAGCTTGGCATCACCTGTGCCCTGGTCCCCGCAGAACACCCTGGCGTTGAAATTGGCGATCGTCACAATCCGCTCAACATGGCATTTATGAACGGCACCACCAAGGGCGAGGATGTCTTTATCCCGATTGATTGGGTCATCGGCGGCAAAGACTACGTTGGCCGTGGTTGGCGCATGCTGGTGGAGTGTCTGTCAGCCGGTCGAGGGATCTCGTTACCCGCACTGGGGACGGCGGTAGGGCATCTCGCCACCCGTACCACAGGCGCTTACAGTTATGTGCGTAAACAATTTGGTATGCACATTGGCCGCTTTGAAGGGGTAGCAGAAGCCCTAGGCCGCATGGGCGGGTTGAACTACTTAATTGAATCGACCCGCACCCTGACCACCACCGCGCTTGATCAGGGAGAAAAACCGGCGATCATCACCGCGATTTCCAAATATCACATGACCGAAATTGCGCGCACCATCTTGAATGATTCGATGGATGTGCACGCGGGTCGTGCGATTCAGTTGGGACCCCTAAACTACATCGGCCATCATTACTTCGGTATTCCGGTGGCAATCACGGTGGAAGGCGCGAATATTCTTACCCGCAACCTAATGATCTTTGGTCAGGGGGCGACCCGTTGCCATCCTTACGTGCTTAAAGAGATGGAAGCGGCGGCGAACCCAGACCAAGAGGCCGGCGCCCAAGCGTTTGATAAATTGCTGTTTAAACACATTGGCCATGCCACTAAAAACAGCGTGATGGGTCTGGTCAACGCGCTGACCGGATCTTTGACCAACCGCGCGCCGGTGAGTGGCGAGACGGCCAAATACTATCGTCACCTTACCCGCATGAGTCGTGCACTGGCGGTGACCACCGATGTCGCGATGTTGTCTCTTGGCGGTGAGCTGAAACGCCGAGAAATGCTGTCCGCGCGTCTGGGGGATGTTCTGAGCCACCTTTATATGGCGTCGGCAACGTTGAAGCGCTACGAAGATGAAGGCCGTCCGAGCCAAGATCTGCCGATGGTGCACTATGCGCTGCAATATTGCCTAGCCCAGTGTGCCAAAGCGTTTGATGGGGCCTTTAATAACTTCCCTGCCAAAGGGGTGGGCCGCAGCCTACGTGTGCTCTTGTTCCCGCTCGGCATGCACTACAAAATGCCCTCTGACAAGCTGCTTAATCATATTGCCGAGCAGTTAATGACACCGAGCGCAGAGCGCGACCGTTGGACGCACTTATGCTATGTGGGCGACAAAGCCGACGATCCGGTGGCGGTGATGGAGCGTGCGTTTACCGCAATGTGGGCGTGTCGTGACACTGAAAAAGCCTTGATCAAAGCGGTGAAAGCCAAGCAGATTGATGGCAAAGCCAGCTTGGCGGATCGCTCGCAACAAGCGGTTGAGCAAAATCTCATTACTGCCGAGGCGCGTGACAAACTGCTAGAGGCTGATGCACTGCGTGCTTATGCGGTACAAGTGGATGACTTTAAAGCCGAATGGTTTACCTCCAGCCAGTTAGAAGGCGGTGCCATTGCCAAGCCCAATCCAAGCAAAGCGGCATAAAGGTCGCTAACTTGCGCGAAAAAGCGTCTGCACCTCGCAGGCGCTTTTTTATTGGCGCTGACACTTGGGGCCACAATGCTGAGATCTTGCCCACTATTCTTGCCTGCAACACCTCCAACCACTGGGTATTTTTGCCCTTTTTCCGTAAAAGGGGATGCATAGGCAGGCGTTAGTATTTATCCTTAGCCTCAATTTTGTGAGGGACGTTGAATATGATCATCAAACCTAAAATTCGTGGATTTATCTGTACGACGACACATCCTGTTGGTTGTGAAGCCAACGTAAAAGAGCAAATTGACTACACCAAAGCGCAAGGCCCGATTGCGAATGCGCCTAAGCGTGTACTGGTTGTGGGTGCCTCCAGCGGCTATGGCTTGTCCTCACGCATTGCGGCAGCCTTTGGCGGCGGCGCCGCAACCATTGGCGTGTTCTTTGAAAAACCAGGCACCGAGAAAAAGCCTGGCACCGCAGGTTGGTACAACTCAGCCGCATTCGACAAGTTTGCCAAGCAAGAAGGCCTGTATTCAAAAAGCCTGAACGGTGATGCTTTCTCGCACGACGCTAAGCAAAAAACCATCGAGCTCATCAAACAAGACCTTGGTCAAATCGACATGGTGGTGTACTCGCTGGCCTCGCCAGTGCGTAAGCTACCTGACAGCGGCGAGCTGGTGCGCTCGTCACTGAAACCTATCGGTGAGACCTACACCTCAACCGCGGTAGACACCAACAAAGATGAAATCATCGAAGCCAGTGTTGAACCGGCTACCGAGCAAGAGATTCAAGATACCGTTACCGTAATGGGCGGAGAAGACTGGGAGCTTTGGATCAACGCCCTTAATGACGCCGGTGTCCTTGCTGAAGGCTGCAAAACTGTCGCTTACAGCTACATTGGTACAGAGCTTACCTGGCCAATCTACTGGGAAGGCGCGCTAGGTAAAGCGAAAATGGACTTAGACCGTGCTGCCAACGCGCTAAACCAAACACTTGCCGCCAAAGGCGGTAGCGCCAACGTGGCGGTACTCAAAAGCGTGGTCACCCAAGCCAGCTCAGCGATCCCGGTGATGCCGCTTTATATCGCCATGGTGTTCAAGAAAATGCGCGAAGAAGGCGTCCATGAGGGCTGCATGGAGCAAATCTATCGCATGTTTACTCAGCGCCTGTATCAAGCCGATGGCAGAGAGCCAGAGGTAGATAGCGAGCGTCGCCTGCGTTTAGACGACCTAGAGCTGCGCGAAGACATTCAGCAGCACTGTCGCGACCTGTGGCCACAGATCACCACAGAGAACCTCACTGAGCTGACCGACTACAACGAATACAAAGCCGAGTTCTTGAAGCTATTTGGCTTTGGCGTTGAAGGCGTAGACTACGACGCAGACGTGAGCCCGGTAGTGGAATTTGATGTCGAAAACATCTAAAACCGCCTAGCCAACACCCAAAAGAGGTCAGCCAAACGCTGGCCTCTTTTTTATTGGCTGAAAGCTAACCAAACGCACCCCAAATCATGGTTTTTTGCTTTACAAGCCAACCCCAACCCAATAATATACGCCGCGTTCCGGAGAGATGGCTGAGTGGTTGAAAGCACCGGTCTTGAAAACCGGCAAGGGTTAATAGCCCTTCTAGGGTTCAAA